>JBGAWZ010000500.1:0-2195 GCA_044227335.1 Candidatus Zixiibacteriota bacterium
CCATTTGGGTGCAGAACAATTTCGACATCGAGGCCTCGCGATGGCAGGGCTTGCCGTTGTCTTTGAGCCAGGCGGCACGGTAACCCAGAAGCCGACCGGCATCGAGCTTGGTACCCATTTCGGCGATCTTGAATTGAATCGCCTGGAAATTGGAAATCGGCTGGTTGAACTGTTTGCGCGTCTTGGAGTACTTGATCGCTTCGTTGAGCGCCG
The DNA here is from genome assembly GCA_044227335.1 of Candidatus Zixiibacteriota bacterium. Lineage (GTDB taxonomy): Bacteria > Zixibacteria > MSB-5A5 > GN15 > FEB-12 > JACRAV01. The sequence goes on from JBGAWZ010000500.1 coordinate 214, forward strand.
CTTGCGCAATCCCGATCGCCTGAAACGACACGCCAATGCGGCCGCCGTTTAGGATGCCGACCGCCATGCGGAACCCGTCGCGGTCGTGACCGATCATATTCTCCTTGGGCACCATCACATCGGAGAGTGAAATCTCGCGCGTGTCGGAGGCCTTGATGCCGCACTTGCGCTCGGCCTTGCCGACCTCGAGTCCTTTGGAATTGCGGTCGACGACAAAGCAGGAGATGCCATTACGGCCGTCCTGATGGGTGCGCGCAAAAACAATGTAGACTCCGGCGTAGACGGCATTGGTGACAAACGCTTTTGTTCCGGAGAGGACATAGTGATCGCCTTTTTCAGTCGCAGTGCAGGACAGCGAGGCGACATCGGTGCCGGCGTTCGGTTCGGTGATGCAGTACGAACCAATCAGTTCGCCCGAGGCCATCTTCGGCAGGTATTTCTTTTTCAGTTCGTCGGACGCATACAACTTGAGAATTTCGCAAGTGAGTGAATTGTGAACCGAGAGCATGATCCCGAATCCGGCGCTGGCGGCACAGAATTCCTCGAGCACGCCCATGAAAGCAGTGGTGCTCATACCGAGGCCGCCATATTCCTCGGGAGTTGTGAATCCGAAGTAGCCGAGTTCGGCGCACTCTTTGATCAGTTCGGCCGGAGTTTCTTCCTTTTCGTCCATCTCAAGGGCGATCGGATAAATCCGTTTCATCGCCAGATCGCGGGCCATCTGTTTTAGTTCAAGGTCCTGCTCGTCCAGTTCAAACTGCATTCTCGTCTCCTGCTTATGCGTACGTATAGAATCCCCGGCCGGTTTTCCGACCGAGATACCCGGCATGCACCATCTTTTTCAAGAGTGGACAGGGGCGATATTTCGGATCGCCGAGTCCTTCGTGCATTACTTCTAAAATGGCCAGACAAACATCCAGCCCGATAAAATCAGCAAGCGTCAGGGGACCCATCGGATGGCCCATGCCCAGCTTCATGACTTCGTCGATTGCTTCGACCGATCCAACACCTTCTACATGCGCGTAAATGGCTTCGTTGATCATCGGCATCAAGATGCGATTGGCGATGAATCCCGGGTAGTCGTTGACTTCGATCGGCACTTTTCCCAGTTTGACGGCCATTTCCTTAACGGTTGAGTATGTCTCGTCGCTGGTCGCCAATCCGCGGATGATTTCGATAAGTTTCATCACCGGAACAGGATTCATAAAATGCATCCCGATCACTTTGTCGGCCCGCTTGGTGACGCCGGCAAGTTGAGTGATCGGAAGCGATGAGGTATTGCTCGCCAGAATCGTGTGCGGCGGGCAGATCACATCCAGTCGACGAAACAAATCGAGTTTGACCGGCAACTGCTCGGTGACAGCCTCGACCACCAGTTGTGCGCTTTGAGCGCTCTTCAGATCGATGCTCGTAGAAATTCTTTCCATGACCGCGGTCTTGTCGATCTTCGGATCTTTTTTGACCACCCGGTCCATCGACGTCCCAATCGCGGCGACCGCCTTATCGGCGCGCGACTGATCGACTTCGATAAGCGTGACGTTAAATCCATTCATGGCGCATACCTGCGCCACACCATTACCCATTGTGCCGCCGCCCACCACAGCGACCGTATGGACATCACTCAACTTCATACTTTCAGATACTCCGGCAATATTGCTACACAATTTCGATGGCCAGCGCTACCGCATTCCCGCCTCCGAGGCAGAGCGTCGCCATTCCTTTCTTTTGGTTACGGTCTTTGAGCGCGTAAATAAGCGTGGTAAGAATCCGGGCGCCGCTCGCGCCGATCGGATGCCCCAACGCCACTGCGCCGCCGTGGACATTGACCCGATCCCACTTCCAGCTCAAACCCTTGCCGTCGGCCAGCGCCTGCGCCGAGAAGGCTTCGTTGGCTTCAATGAGATCCCAGTGGTCGATATTCACATTCATCTTCTTCATCAGCTTCTCTATGGCATAGATCGGCGCGAAAAACAAATCCTGAG
>JBGAWZ010000032.1:0-10137 GCA_044227335.1 Candidatus Zixiibacteriota bacterium
AGGATATCCCCACACTTTTCTTTGTGACCACGACGGTGATCGGCTGGAAACCAATCTTTTCAGACCGATCACTTGCCGAAATCGCACTCATTGAGTTGGCAAAGACAGCGTCGTTATTCGAGGCATCTGTTGTGGCCTATGTAATCATGCCGTCGCACGTTCACTTCATGATCGGACTTAAGAACGGCAGTTTCTTGTCTCGCTTCATGCAAACTTTCAAGAGCATAACAGCGAAACGTATTCTCGACTCAAATTCACCTCTTGTAACTGCAATGCTGTCCTCACGAACAATTTGGAAACCGAGATTTGACGACCTGGTTGTTTGGTCAGAAAAACAGTTTCGAATCAAGATGGAGTACATACATAACAACCCTGTCAAAGCGGGATTAGTCAGTTGTCCGACTGACTACGAGTTTTCAAGTGCTATCGACTGGTTGTTGGATAGGCCGGGACGAGTGGCGGTCGAAAAGCGCTGGAAATGGACGAGAGATTCGTAAAGAACGGGCAGACGAGGGCGTCTGCCGCGCACGGGGAGTCGTAAGAGCTCTTCCGTAGCTAAAGCAAGCTCGAAGGAGCGAGCAGGCAGTAAGCCTGCCGCGCACGGGAATGGACGAGAGAATCATGAAGAACGGGCAGACGAGGGCGTCTGCCGCGCACGGGGTCATTTTGTGGTTCGGAAGGTGGCAATCCCACGGCTTGCCCCGTGTTTCCCGCAATTTGATTGTAGTTGATCCGGTCCCACAATCGACCGATACTGGGACTATCATGAAACGGCTGATAGTCATCGCCCTGATCGTAATCTTAGTTTCTGTTTCGTTAAGCCAGACACAGGACGGGCAGGCAGGAAGCCTGCCGCGTACTGAAAAGGGCAGTGCCATCGATTCACTGTCCCCCGAAATGGCGGGGCTGTTTGATTTGACCGACTATCTCGACTTAACCCCCAAGGACATCTCGTTTCGATCCGACTACACTGAGCCGGATTCGTTTCGCCTTAAAGTAGTCGCCGACCTGATGAACCGTCCGATCAAAATGATCGACTACGCCGATCAACTTCGCGGTTCTCACGCCAAAAGCCAGCCGGAAATTCTCGCCGAGATACTGTTCAACGATCTTCGCGGCGAATATCAGGACAATCGGTCGGATTCCTACCACGCCACCGGCGAGGAACTGGTGGTAAAGTATAATCTGGCCTTTGACAACCTGACGCTCAATCAACTTTTGAATCGGGCGGCATCGTATATCGATGTCGTAATCCCCAAATCAACCGAGATGTCGCTGGCGCTCCTTAAGCCAACCGAGCGGGCATTTCTATTAAACGAATTCAAGTCACTGGTCACGCTCGACACCGCCGACGAATTCCGTTCGCCGGAAGAATCTGATTCCCTTGAAAAAGTATCTGAAAAAATCGCTGAGAAATTTGTCGGATTCGGCGGAAAGATAGACAAGGACCCGATTCTGCGCTCGGGGCTCGATTGTCTTCGCGATTTGCTTGTCGACATAAGTCAGCTTCGAGATTCGATTGCCTCTGGCGCAATCTCCCCAGACAAACTTCTGGCCGGAAGTCCGGTCGCGACCAAGCTCGACCAGGCCAAGATGCTTCTTGGTAAACAGCCGGGCTGGAAGGTCGGCGGGACCGGAACCGACTATTACTCGGGCGATCTGTCGTTCGTTCTCGATTTCGGAGGTGACGACGTATATGATCTGTCATACAACCCCCAAAATCCTCACGCGGTCATTGTGATTGATCTGGGCGGCGACGACACCTATCGCGGGCAAACTGATTTTGCGGTCGGCTCGGGGTGTATGTCGGTGGGCCTGATCTGCGATTACGGCGGCAATGATCAGTATCTCGGAAAATCATTTTCAGTTGGTTCGGCTTACTTTGGACTTGGGATTATCTACGACGCGACCGGGGATGATCTTTATTCCGGCGACACCCATGTACAGGGCGCGGGGACATTCGGTATCGGACTCATTATCGATGAAGGCGGGCGTGACCGATACGACGCCTCCGCCTACGCGCAGGGGTTTGGATTCACTCAGGGCGCAGGGATGATCTACGATTGTAGCGGCAACGATACTTACTCTGCGGGCGGGAAATACAAAGATGCTCTCCGATACGAAGACCGGTATCTATCAATGTCGCAGGGGTTCGCGTACGGAATCCGACCGCAATTCTCAGGCGGCATAGGCGCCATTATTGATTTGCTTGGGAACGACCATTACACCGCCGATATTTTTGCTCAGGCGACCGCCTATTGGTGGGGACTTGGGATCATCGTTGATTCGTCAGGCAACGACAATTATCAGGCGTACCAATATGCTCAAGGATGCGCCACGCATATGGCGCTCGGCGCGCTGATCGACGATTACGGCAATGATGTCTATTTCGGCAAAGGACTGATGCAGGGGTGCGGCCACGATTATTCGTGCGGGTTGATACTTGATCGTCATGGCGCCGACACCTACACCGCCTATGATTTGTCGCAAGGGGCTGGATCGGCCAACGGCGCGGGAGTTCAAATCGACAACGAAGGAGACGACCGCTACTTTGTCAAAAATCCGGCCAACACGCAGGGGTACGGCAACCCACGGCGCGATTTTGGTTCAATCGGCCTGTTTCTTGATCTGGGCGGAGCCGACCAATATCTCGGCAATGGCAGAGACAGTTCGTACTGGCGGACCAATTCCAAATGGGGTGGCGGGATGGACATTCAGTTTATTCCGATAGATACCGCCGGAGGGAAGCCGTGATGCGATTCATACAGCTGATTTTTTCATCGCTGGTTCTTTGTCTGTGTCTTTTTTCCACTTCGCAAGCCCTCACTCGTGCACAGGAAAAGAAATTCGATTCGCTTTTTGTCCTCGCCTCTACCGGAGAGGTGAAATACAAAGATCTGGTTGCGCCGGCCAAAGATTCCATTGCCGCTATGGGGGCAGAGGTCACCAATTTGCTGATCGACAAGCTCGATACGAAATCGGCCCGCGAGCGAGTAACCATTTTGGAGATACTCAAGAAAATCGGCAATTCGGCTGTGCCCGATCTGGTCAAAGCGCTCAAGCGCTCCAACGGTCTGATTGTCGAGCGGGTATGTAATTCGCTTGCAGAAATTGCTGATTCATCGGCGGTTCCCGGACTTCTTTCGGTCACCACTCACTCCCGCTGGCAAGTTCGCGAGCAGGCGACCGGCGCCCTCGGAAAATGCCGCAGTAATAGTGGCAAAAATGCAGTAGCGACCGCATTGCTCGACACGATCGGACAGGTTCGCAAATCTGCCGCAGTTGCGGCCGGTGATTTGAAACTCAATTCGAGCATCCCCGCGCTGGTGCATATGCTTGCTGACGATTTCTACGGCGCCCGGATGTGCGCGCTCGAAACGCTCTGCGGGCTGGACACTGTCAATGTGATAACCATTTTGGCCGACTCGATCTTATCTTCCAATGCCGCCATAGGTGATCGGACCTGTGCCGTCCTTGGACGATTTCATACCAGTTCGGCCCGCGATATCCTGATGGCGCAGGTGAAATCCGATGATCCCAAACGCCGCTCCCACGCCGGTCTGGCGCTCATTTATTCTGATCCGCAGGATAGTTGCGGACTGCACAAGAACTTCGTCGGGCCCGAGACCGACCCGCGTGTCAAAATGCAGTTTCAGTCGGCGGTTGCCGCCGGCGCAAAATCCAATCGATAATTCCATCCTGTCTGTACTACTGCCGCTATTTGGCAGTATCTTTGTGCTATGAAATCCGGCCAAATCCCAGAGCGGTATTTGAAGTTGGCAACGGCCGTGGGCGGGGAAGTTGTCGTGCGTCAATCAGGCGCCTATTGCCGAATCGACACACTTGTGGATCAGTTTGACCGACTGGGCGAAAGCTCATATTCGCAGTTCTCCGAAATCGAGTCGGTACCGGCGGAAGCATTTTCGATGCAGGAATTACCGGGCCACATTCCGGTAACTGAACTGATTTGTTTCGATACCGAGACCACCGGGCTTGGCGGCACGGGGGCTGTTCCGTTTCTCATCGGTTGCGGCCGGGTGACTCAAAGCGGTTTTTGGGTTCGCCAATACTTGCTACCCGACTATGCCGACGAACCCGCCGCACTTGAAGATCTTCTGGCTGATCTGACATCCGGCGCAACCATTGTGACATACAACGGTGCCGCTTTTGATCTTCCGTTGGTGCGCGACCGGCTCATACTTAATCGTGTCGCGCGTGAGCTACCGGTCAATCGTCATATAGATCTTCTGCATCCGACTCGACGCTTGTTCAAGCGACGGCTCAAAGATTGTTCGCTGGTCAATATTGAGAGGGAGTTGTTTGGTCATCTCCGCCAGCGGGATATTCCGGGGTATCTTATCCCGTCGGTATACTTTGAATGGCTCAACGACGAGTCGACCACCAATCTGCAACTGGTGCTAGAACACAACCGTCAGGATATTGTAACGCTCATTTACCTTTGCCACCGGATAGCACAAGCGTTTGTTTCCACCGGTGATTCACTATCAGCCACCGACGATCTGCATTCGTTGTCGCGCGTGTACGGCCGCCGTCAACGCCACGAACGATCGTCCGCGCTTTACAGCCGCATGGAATCCGAAACCGAGGGCGCGTTGGCGGCCGATATCCAGTTGTACCATTCTTACTTGTTTAAGCGAACCGGCGAGTGGGAAAAGGCGGCGCAGATATGGGCGACCCTGGCGGAGCACGAATCCCGCGAAGGGTACTGGGCCAGTCTGGAATTGGCCAAGTACTTTGAGCACCGCCATCCGGATTTTCACAAAGCCCAAACATATACGCTTCGTGCCATAGCAATCTGCCCATACTCAGCCGGCCACAAGAGTAATCTCGAGGTCCGTCTGGGCCGACTCGCCCGCCTGATCGGCTCTTGAGCCGCAACTCAACTCAATCGATTTTTGGTCGATAATACCGGGTATAAGGAGAGCACGACGGTATGGATGCCGACTTTCTGAAAAAAGTCCTTTCTGACAACCGGGAATTGGCCTCGCTTCCGCAAACATTGTCGGAGGTGCTTCGTGTCACGCGCGACGAACGCTCGTCGGCGCAGGATTTGGCCACGGTCATCATGAAAGACCCGGCGCTCACCGCGCGGGTACTCCGGATTGTCAACTCTGCCTATTACGGTCTGGGTCGCCAGATCGGCTCAATTTCGCAATCCATTATGACTATCGGGATGCGCCAGGTGTCGGCGCTTGCCCTCTCGTCGTCGGTCTACAAAATGACCGACAACTGGAACTCCGGTTTCGACCGGCGCCTGTTCTGGCGGCACTCGCTTGAGGTTGCTATCGCCGCCCGCATGCTGGCCGAACAGGTCAAGTGGCGCAACGCCGAAGAACCATGGGTGGCCGGGCTACTGCACGATGTTGGTTTGTTGGTGCTCGAACGATCCTATCCGAAAGAATTCGCGCGGATTTGGGCGATGGCCCAGCGCGAGGGAGCGCTTGAGGATTACGAAATTCAGCAATGGAATACCGATCATGCCCGGGTGGGAAAATTCCTGCTTCAGCAGTGGAATCTCCCCGAACAGATTTGTATTGCGGTCGGGTATCATCACACTACTTTTACCCCCAACGACACTGATCCCGATCGCCAGCTCACTCAGATCATCTGTCTGGCCCACTTGTTGTCGCGCCATACTTTCGGCAAAGGGCCGACAGTGAACGAGGCCGATGTCGAGCACAAGCAGATTCTCGCGGCCAATCTCGGTATCAGCAAAGATGCTCTTCGTGAGATCGAAAAGCAGGTCTTTAGCAGGACAATCACCGAGGCGCAGTATCTTGAAATCGATATCGGTTCAAGTGAAGAACTGCTCATCGAGGCCAACCAGCAACTGATGGATCAATATCTGGCGCTTGAATCACTGCTCGGCGAAAACCGCCACATGCACACGTTGCTGGCCAAAGATCAACTGGCGGGAGCATCGAATGAATCACTTCGACGCGCCATACTGGTCCTAAGTCAGTACATGGCCGATGCTATCGAATTGACCTCCGCCCGCGCTTTGTCGCTGAAAAAGACTCTCGATACCGGTCTGACTACTCATGCCGGCAATGGTGTCGCCGCTCCAGTGGCTGGATTGCTGACCGGCCTATCGGCCATGCGGACATTGGTGACGGAAATACTGTCGATGACATCTTCGCAGTCAGCTGAGCCGCGTGATGCCGCCTACATTTCGGCGGTCGAAGCGCGCGTCAGGAACATGCTGGCAACCATGCAGGAACCGGCGCGCGAATCTGTTCCGGCACGCTAAATCCTGATTCAAATAATCGTGAAGAAAGCGCGGCTGACCAATGGTCAGCGCGAGGCAGAGATTTCGATCGCGGCGCCGAGATTGATGATCGAGATCGAATCCCGCGCCGAACCCAGTCTGATAATTCCCGAATGCACCGCACCACTTGTCGACCTCTCCAACGGGAAACTCGAACTGATCTCGCCGTTGCTGGCTTTGGCATAAATGAGCAGATTGGTCGAACGGGGGATATCCAGGCGAATCGGGGCGTACGCGGTGTTGATACTGCACGGACCTGAGAGTGTTCGCCCAAGAATGATAGCAACCTCGCCATTTTGATTGGTGACGTCAAACGGTCCGGTCAGATCCTCAGCGTTGATAGCAGAGAAGCGATTGGTGAGCCGCGCCGTGCCGCTGATCTCGGTCACCGTAATGGGAGAGTAACTATTCTCGATATTGCAGTGTCCCTCTATATTTTGCGCGGTGATCTCCTGATAGGCGTTCTGAATCGAAACTTCGCCCTTGACGTCTGTGACAGTCACCGGGCCGTACTGGTTGATGATCGCCAGCGGGCCGGCATGATCGCTGACACTGACCTCGCCGGTGTTAAATATCATGATTTTGCCGCGCGAATCCGAGACGGCTACAGGGGCATAGGCATTGGTAATCGAAATCGTTCCATTACACTGGTTGAGTTCGATACCGGCGTACGAGTTCTGAACCGTCAAGTCGCCGCCGCAGTCGGATAGATTCGTCTGACCCATCGAATTGGTTGCTTTGACACCGGCGCTACAATCTGAGATATCGAGTGATGCGTAACTGGAAGTAGCTTCCACCCCGCCGGTCATTCCCGAAATCGACACGTCGCCGTACGACGCTTTGCAGATCAGTCGCAGTCCCGATGGTACCTCGACTACCAGCGCATTTCGGGCGATCTGCGTTTGGGGATCGGAAAGGCGTGGTACAGTTACTGCGACCGTGTATCCCTTTCGGTCACCAAGCAGTAGCAGTCCGATCGAGTCTGCCAATTCTTTTTCCCGCACCCGCGACGAGGAACTGATTTCATAATCGAGCGAGGCGGTGATCTGGTTTTCGCTGGTGCCGGTAACTACGATACTTCCGTTTGGATTGGATATATACACCGGAAGACTCATCGACTCCACACGGATAAAGCCATTGGCGCTTCGCTGAGTCCCGGCGGCAGGTGCGCTCCATGCGGCCGCTCCCTTTTTGGATTTGGTGTAACTGCGCACGCCCGGCACCGGTGGGGGGGAAGGTACCGCGACACCATGAGGCGCCTGCGGTGCGGTGAGGTCGATTCGCTGAAGTTCTTTGGCCGCCTGCTCCATCGCTTTACGGGCAACATCGAATGCCTCTTTATTTATGTACTTGTCCGCTTTGAAGGCATTCTTAAGCGCCTTGCGAACTTGATCCTGCGAATACGACGACTCCTCCAGATGTTCCTGGTAACTCTGCAATTGTTCGCTAATCAGATCCATTTCCCGCAAGAGACTCCGAACCACGCGGCATCCTTTGGCGCTACGCGTAGTACTTGAGCTCCCGCAGTCACGGTCGATTCGATTGAGTCGTGATACGTAAGAATCGACATCGGACATGAGCAGATCGGGATCATCCTGATAGGCCGAAGTCTTCAGCGATGTGCTGATTTTTTCAAATGACAATTCACTGGTAAGCGCTTTGTCGCCTATTTCTCCCAAATAGTCAGAGTAGTCGACAATTAGATCTTCCAGCTTCTCTATGATATCGGTGTACTCGTCGACCAGCTCCTGCGCAGTTTCGTCCAGCTTCGCCTTGGGTGCTTTGGGGGTCGATTTGGTCTGAGGGGCCACCCGAGAAACCAAAAGGCACAGAGATACAACGCCCGCCGTCATAAACGTCAGTAGCGACCTTAGTCGAGGACATTCCATCTGGTAAATACCGGTTTTCATATTCTTAATACCATCGAGGCGTCAAAATCTTTCGACCTCGGTTTGTGCTAAGTCGCCTGAACCGTAGGTCTACCTGAATTTACGGGTATTGAGGGGGTTTGTTCCAGCTTAATTCTAAGTCGGGCAAAAGATTGGCGGAGGTTACTCAGGCAGATTCGACTACAATTTCGTGGGATTTTGTCAGATCCTCAATTACAGAAAACTGAATCGATTTGCAGGATTGGAGCGCGACTCACTCGATTCGGGCGGCTCGGCTTTCGGACCATGACGCGGATCCAACTAATCTCTTGGCAATTATGGAGTTATTGCGTATCTTGGGACTACCCTCACAAAGCTGACAGCAATCGAAACATCGGATCAAAGGCACACCTTTTGCGCTACAGGCGGCAAAGAGATTGGTGAGGAATGACTAAAATTTGCACAACGTGTTTTTCTCTGGTCCTGGCAGTCAGCTCCGTGGTTCGTTCTGAGGGTTTCGACCGGGCCGCCGAACATGCCCGTCGCATCGACGGGTACACTGAAAGCCGAAGAAGCACGATGGCGAGCGACACTCGTTCGGCTTCTTTACAGGCCTCTGCGTTCGGCGATCTTCTCGTATCCGACTATGGTTATCCCGCAAGGTTTACTCAAGACCACGTTCGACTCCTTCCCATTTCAAATGGCCGCTGGCTCGCCGCGTGGAGTGATGATCGATTGGGCACCAGCAAGATTTTCTGGCAAGTGCTTGATTCGCTCGGCGTCCCGGCTACTTCAAATCAGATGATTGCCGGATCGGCAGTCGGCAATGACTGTGTCGATCCGCTTCTGCTGAAAGACGCTCGCGGAAAAATCTATCTTCTCTTTCGAGATCAAAATGCGGGCGAGATGTATACCGCGCGATTCAATGCCGACCTGTCCGTTGATCTCTCAGCAAAACTTATCAACGACACCGCCCTCGGCGGGTATGCCGGTCCGTTTTCTGCCGCACTATTTGCCGACGACCGGATGGCGGTGGTTTGGGAAAATTACGGCCCCTCCAGCCAGACTATCAGCTATTGCATTTTTGATTCGTCGATGAATCTCCAATTGTCGCAGTCGACCGCCCCAAGCGATATCGGCGCGGCCCAAAAATGGGTGCCATCAATTGCCATCGATCCAGCGACCGGCTTTGTCGTTACCTGGGAAGATTACCGCAACGGCAACGCCGATATTTACGCGCGTCAGTTCGACGGCGCGGGCACACCGGTAGGCGCTGATTTTTCAATTGTGCCGTCACCCGCCGCCGACCAACCGCAGTATGCCCCACAGATCGCATTCTGCGGTGCGGACAAATATGTCTTCGGTTGGCTCGATCGACGTTTAGGTCAAGAAGTGTATATTCAGCAATTCAATCCGACCAGTGGTTTGGTCGCCGCCAATAGGATGGTGTCAATTGCCGACACGCTCACCTCCAACTGGGACCTTGATCTTTCGACCACACCAGCCGGAACACTCTGTGCCTCGTGGGGTGCATTCGGCGCCAGCAATACTATTTATTCCGCTCGATACTCGGCGGGGCTATCAATGATCGGTACCCCTTCGGGGCGAAATATGACATCAACTGGTCGACGCTGGTCGCCGTCGACGTCGTTTGCCACCAACAAACGGTATGCGATGGCCTGGACCGAATTTCAAAATGAGGACGCCAATATTGATCTGATGATTTTCGATACCGCCGCGACACGACGATTGGTCAATGAGCGAGTCGTTAACGACGATCAGATCGGCTCGCCGGCATTTCGCCCGTCGCTGGCGGCGTCGAGCGAGTGGTACGAACTGGTAGTATTTGAAAGCCGCCGTCGCGATGCCGGCGATATCTACTGCCAAGCCGTTTCGGTCACCGGTGTCATTCCGGAACACAATCAACTGATAAATCAGGATTCCGGAGCGAATCTACAGTCGGAACCGCATGTCTGCGCC
>JBGAWZ010000501.1:0-2184 GCA_044227335.1 Candidatus Zixiibacteriota bacterium
AGATACTTCTAAAGAACTGCATTGGGGCCCCCACTCAAATACCAGAATTGAATGGCCGTCCGATTGGCCTGTCACAGATTCATTTCCATACAAGTTCAACCCCGAAGTCGAGGTCTATTGCACCGAACTTCCCATCGACAAAGCAAAACGAATCATTCGGGAAATTAATCGAGAGCAATTCGGTGCAACAATGGTCGTTCTAAACCACAAGACTCTAGGATTGATCAATTCCAGAATCAGATATGTGTTTCCGGATTATCGAACTTGGAGGGGCGTTTGCGATGACTCCTACAAGGTCTATTAATCGTAGATGCACCAGACACTCCTGCGCGCCCGTTGACCTCACACTACTTCCACAACGACGCACTGATCTGAGTCGCAATCCGAGTCTCTGTCACCCTATTTCCACCCTCACTCCCGCCCGCCGCAAGCATCCTGCCTGCCCATTCCGACAGAACGATCCGTGTCAATCCCTCTGGGAAACTCCTCTTCCCCGCGCCGCCAGCACCGCCAGCGTGAAATTCAAGACAAACACGTACGCCACGAATGCAATGCTCTCAAGATTGCAGACCTGAACTGACGCCAAGCTAATCCCAAATCCAACTGCACTGATCGCATAAGCAATCCAACTCTCGGACTCCGGAAAACGGTACGACTTTATAACTGTCGGAATGCCCGCCAACAAATCGGCCAGGAGGGAGAACAGAAGCGCAAGGATTGGATTGTCTGTAATCGCCCAGAGGATACAGCCGACGATTGCCAATGCCATCAGGTAATAGTCTCGTCGTTCGGTTTTCCAATACGCCTTCTTGTTGAAAAACGATACCGTAAAGATCAGTAGCGGAGTGAAACCGGCGGCAAACGATGTCCACGACAAAATCTCGATCCCCTGCACTCGTTGCGCCACAAAAATGACCATTGGGAATATGCCCCAGAGTAGCCAGGTGATCCGATTTGGCTGGGCTTTACCGATGACCGTTTCGTACAGGTAGTAATATCCGCCGAGCGAACCGATGATCGCTCCAATTATAGCGAAATATTCAGGAAGCATGAGTTACCTAATAGGGCTCCAGTAGGTCGGGTTGCGCTGTCCCGCCGTGGCGGGACAAGTTACCCGACATCTTTACTTTCGGTCGGCGAGGCAGATGTCGGGTAGTCTCGCGATTCGTTGGCACGAATCACGAGCCAACCCGACCTACTATGCTCGCAAAACGACGTGTCGAGTGTAGTCGAGATGCGAATCCTCAACCGATCACCCCAACTCCACTCTCATCCCATCCTTGGCCAACCAAACATTTGTAAACAATCGCACCAGATCATTGAGTGGCGTCGTGGCATCCCCGTCGGTGAGGTGCGAGAGCACGAACCGCACTGACGGATGTGCGCCGATAAACTCGCCGATTTTTACTGTGTCGAGGTGGCTTGTTTCCAAAATCGCCACTTTTGCCTTACCTGCCTCATCGGCGATTTCATCAAAGTTCCCGACATCACCTGAGTAGAACAAGATAGTGCCATTTACCGCAACTGTGAGCGAATGCGCCTCCAATTTATTCGGCAATCCCAGCCGCTGAATATCCGCCGCGTACGATTTGAAATGACTGTTGGCTATCGCTTTGATTTGTATCGGGTGCTCGATAACTGTCCCCTCGCTGTATCCCGCGATCCGAACTTCGAACTTGAACCGTTCCGGAATGACATACATCGCCCGGCAGATCTGATTTAGCGGCTCGACAAATTCTTCCGGCACGAAGACATCCAGCGGCGTCGTTTTTTTGGATAAGTGGCAATGCTGAATGAGCAGTGGCAAATCGACAACATGATCGGGATGCGTGTGGCTGATGATGATTCTGTCAAGTGCAGTCAGACTGAATCCGTTGGACTGCACGGCCCGCGCTACCCCGCTCCCACAATCCAAAAGCGTGAGCTGACCATCGATTTCAATTAAGTAACCGGAACAACCCCGCTCTGACTGAGGCATACCACTGCCCGACCCCAGAATCGTAAGCGTCGCCATACGCCGACTCAGTTGAACTTGGCTTTAATTCTTGTAACAGCCTCGCGGCAGTCCTCAGTGCTGACATCAAGGTGCGCCACAAACCTGAGTTTATCTCGCCCGAACTGTACAGCCCACACGCCAACTTCTTTAAGCTTGCCCACCATCGTATCCGGAGGCGTTCCGTCTTT
>JBGAWZ010000502.1:0-2177 GCA_044227335.1 Candidatus Zixiibacteriota bacterium
GACCGAGCGAAGCCAGATCAAAAACCGCGAAGCCGCTTTTGCCGTCCTCCGCTCCCGTCTCTACCAGCACAAGCGCGAAGAAGAGGCCAAGCGGCTTGACAAGATCGAGAAACTAAAAAAGCGCATAGATTTTGGATCCCAAATACGGTCATACGTCTTCCACCCCTACAACATGGTAAAGGATCATCGCACCGACTGCGAAACCTCCAACGTGCAGGCAGTGATGGACGGCGATATCGACCGCTTCATTGAAGCCTTTATTTCTGATCCGGACCTTAAGGATCAGGTGGTGTAAAACAACATGACTCCCGCTACAACTACAATTCAGCGCGAATCCGGCCCCAGCGCGGTTTCGCAAATCAAAGAAAAAGCTAAAGCTAAACAGCGCCGGGTCGTCCTCCCCGAAGGCACCGAACCGCGCATGATTCAGGCCACGCGCAAGTTGATGGTCGAAAAGATCGTCGCTGGTGTCACACTGCTCGGCGACGAAAAAGAAATCGCCACGCTGGCCAAAGAGCATGAAGTCTCGCTGGCAGGCGTTGAAGTAATCAACCCCAAGTCATCGCCAAGACTTGCCAGCTATGTCGATGAGCTCATGGAACTGCGCAAGGCCAAAGGTATTACCAAAGAGCAGGCGCTGGCCGCGATGCAGTCGCCGCTATTCTACGGCGCGATGATGGTCCGCCACGATCTCGCCGATGCCTCAGTCGCCGGGGCACTCTCGACCACCGGTGACGTCCTCAGGGCCGCCATTCAGGTTATTGGCTTGGCGAAGGGCATCAACACAGTTTCGAGTTCCTTCATTATGACCATGCCTGAATACCGTGGCGTGCAGAACAAGGTCTTCATGTTCGCCGACTGTGCCGTTCTGCCTAATCCAACCGCCGAGCAATTGGCGTCGATAGCGGTCTCCACTGCTCACACTCTCACTAATTTGGTGGGCGAAGAACCGCGGATCGCCATGCTTTCATTTTCTACCAAAGGCTCAGCCGCACACGCCGATGTCGACAAAGTACTCAAGGCGCTTGAAATTTTGAAACGCGATCATCCGAATCTCAAAGTTGACGGCGAATTTCAACTCGACGCCGCCATTGTCCCCGAAGTTGCTAAGAAGAAAGCTCCCGGATCGGCAATCGCCGGTGACGCCAATGTGTTGATATTCCCCGATCTCGATGCCGGCAATATCGGATATAAGCTGACCCAGCGGCTGGCCAACGCTACTGCCACCGGGCCGATCATTCAGGGGCTGGCAAAGCCGGCCAACGACCTATCGCGCGGCTGTTCTGTTGACGATATAGTCGATGTCGTCGCGATTGCCACATTGTTGAAAGGATAACCGATGTCCATAAGCAAACTGGCTCGTGAAATCCACGAGCCCCCGACACTGAAACTCAACGAGTCGGCCCGCGTCCTTCGCGAAAAAGGGGAAGCGGTGATCCATCTCGGCGCCGGTGAACCGAAAAGCAAAGTGCCGATCGACGCCGTCCTGGCCTGCGCCCAAAAATTGACAACCGCGGATATCCGCTACACGCCGACTGAGGGGATTCCCTCTCTTCTGAAAGCAATTATCCGGTACACTGAAGAAAACTATAACAAGATCATCGGGCCGGAGAATATTGTCGTCGCCAACGGCGCTAAGCAGGCCTTTTACAATTTGATGATGACTATCATCGATCCGCAAGACGAAGTCGTCATCCTCTCCCCCTACTGGGTGTCGTACCCCGAAATTGTCCGGATGGCTTACGGCATCCCGGTAATTGTTCAGTCCGAAGACGGTCGCTTTCAGCCTCGTATGGAAGACATCAAGAAATCGGTCAGTTCGTACACCAAAGCGATCGTTGTCAATTCGCCGAATAATCCGTCGGGTGTCATGTACCCCGATTCGTTCATTGCCGAGATAGTCGAGTTCTGCGAAAGCAAGGGCATCTATCTCATCATGGACGATATCTATCACAAGTTGGTGTTCGAGGGCCGCACCGCCCCCTCCTGCTACCAATTCGCCAAAGATCACACCGACGCTTCGCGCCTGGTTGTCATTAACGGCATTTCCAAACTTTACGCAATGACTGGTTTCCGGATCGGCTGGACTATCGCCAATCGGAAGCTTATCGACGCCATGCGCAATGTCACGGCCCAAAACACCTCGTGCCCGCCGGTTCTCATGCAAGAGGCCGCCG
>JBGAWZ010000033.1:0-10047 GCA_044227335.1 Candidatus Zixiibacteriota bacterium
ACAGTTTAAGTATCGCGCGGTCGCCGCTAACGGACGGTTTCGCGACGGCGTCGTCACTGCTCACGACACCGCCCAAGTCGAAGAGTTACTCCAAGGTCAAAAACTGATCCCCATTAAAATCGAGCGGGCTGGCGAGCACCGCCCCTTCGTACTCTTTGGATTTCTCAAAGGGGCCGACTACGAAAAGTTGATCCAATTCGTTTCGTCGCTATCGACAATGTACCGCGCCGGAATTCCCCTCCTTCGCTCGCTCAATGTCATCCGCGAAAGCAAAGTAGATCCACACTTCGCATATGTCATAGAACAGATTGCCGAAAGCGTTCAATCGGGCAAGCCGCTTTCGACAGCCCTTGCTGAGTTCCCCAAAGTCTTTTCGCCCGTCTTCATCGCCTGCGTAGCCGCGGGAGAAGAATCAGGTAAACTTGACGCCACCCTCGACGAGCTGTCGGCTATGCTCGAGCGGGAGATGGAACTGACGCGCAACGTCAAGGCCGCTGTGCGCTACCCGCTCATCGTAATTGGTGTCATTGGCATCGCGGTGACTGTCCTGATGACTTTTGTGATCCCACGTTTTATGAGTTTCTACTCGGCTTTCAACGCCGAGCTCCCGCTACCCACGCGCATTCTGATCGGCGCCAGCAACTTCACAACCACCTATTGGTGGCTTGTTCTGATCATCCTGGGCGGCATCGGGTACGGTATCCACCGTACACTCACAAATCCGGTCGGGCGCCGCTGGGTTGACGAAAAAGTCCTCAAGATTCCGGTCCTGGGCCAACTGCTCATCAAGGGCAACGTCGCGCGCTTTTCTCTCATGCTTCGCATTATGTACAAATCCGGCCTGCCTCTCATGAAGTCTCTGGACGTCCTGATCGGAACCGTGAAAAACACCGCCATCGCCGCCGAAATACAGCATCTGGCCGACCTGTTTGAGCGAGGCCAGGCGATCACTGATCGGGTTGGCGAATTCAAATATTTCCCTGCTCAAGCTTTGCACATGATCGCTATAGGGCTGGAGTCCGGCAACTTAGAGCACATGCTGGGACAGGTCGGTGACCACTACAGCAAGCAAGTCCTCTATTCGTCGCGAAACCTGACCGCCATCATCGAGCCAATCCTGACTTTGGTTTTGGGCGGGCTGGTCCTCTTGATGGCGCTGGCCATTTTCCTGCCTATGTGGAATCTGGTCAAAGTCTTCAACCACTAATGGGTAAAGTAGCGAGCGGAGTCGCCGATATAGTATCTGAAAGCTATTCACAGGTAAACATAGTTCGAGGAGACTTAACATGTTTTCAGCGCATTTGTCCAACCGTCGGGGTTTCACCCTGATCGAATTGGTGATCATCATTGTGGTGCTCGGCATTCTTGCCGCTGTCGCGATTCCGAAGTACCAGGATATGAGCGCCCAGGCCAAAGATGCCGCTTGTCGCGGTGCGCTCGGCGCGCTTCGCTCCGGTATCACGATCTACTATGCCAATCAGGCTGTCACTACCGGAACCGCCGCTTGGCCGACACTGGTCCAGCTCGGAACAACCGGCACGGTCATGGCACAGTCGATTCCCAAAAATCCATACCAGACTTCGACCAACGCGCCGGACTCCATCGTCACCGGTGTGACCAAAGGCACCATCGTTGGCGCCCGCGGTGGATGGGCTTATCTGGCCGCCACCGGCGAAATCTGGCCGAACACCAATACTGTTGGTGAGAACAGTTTCTGATTCCTCTTTCCGTGAGGAACCAGCTATGACTGGACACAATTTCAAGCTCGATCGGGGATTCACCCTGATCGAGCTTGCCATTATTATCGTGGTGCTTGGCGTGTTGGCGGCGGTAGCGATACCGGTCTTTTCAAACTTCACGATCTCAGCCAAAGTCAATGCCACTCGCGAAGAGCTCAACATGCTCAAACGCGCGATTGTGGGAAATCCGTCGGCGGTGAGCGGTGGGCAATATATCGATCGGGGATACGAAGGCGACTGCGGCGGAGCGCCGTCTGCGTTGCTGGACCTTGCGCGTAAGCCCGGAGCAATTTCAGCTTATGATCGCCTGACCCGTCTGGGATGGAACGGACCGTATCTTGACAGCAGTCGCGGCGACTATCTCAAAGATGCATGGGGTCAAAACTTCGTATACGACTCATCCAACCGCCTGATCATTTCCCCCGGTGGAAACGACACGGTCAAATTCTGATTTGAGAACTTTGGAATAACATTCCGATGAACACTGCTGACACAACCCTTCCAAATTCTCCCGCACCGGCGGACACCATCCCCGCCGATCTGGCTGTGGCACGCCAGCGGTATTTCCGACCTGCTCGCAAAGTCACTTTCGGAAACGAACTGGCCTTTTCCATAAGCGACGATTCAATTTCGGCCGCGCATTGCCGTCACCTTCCCGGCTCACGCAAGCTCGTCGAAGTCCGCCGAATCTATATCCCCCGCGATATCAAAGATCTTGAGCACCGCCAGCAATTTGTTACCGGGGCGATCGACGACATCTGTCACGAAATGGGTGGCCGCTGGAAGTCCATTTCTCTTACCATCGGCGGAAACGAAACTGCGTACCGTCGCCTCACCTTACCGGCTGTAAAGGCCGGGGCACTGAAAGCCGCCGTTCAATTCGAGGCCAAGCGCCAGATCCCTTTCCCGATCGCCGACTGCCGATATGCGTTCCGGGCGATTGCGAATGTTACATCCGACTCAGAATCAAGAGTAAAAATTGCTCTGGTGGCCGGAACCCGCCGCCTGATCGGCGAATATCTCGAACCATTTCGGACCTTGAGTATTCCCGTCGAAGCAGTCTATCTTTCAACGGACGTCGTCGGGAGACTCCTTGAAGGCCTTCCGCAGTTTGATCCCGAATCAAACTACTGCCTTATCAATATCGAACGGCTTAGATCGGAAATCTCATATTATCGGGGCACCGAGCTGGAGTTCTCGCATGTCATTTCGCTCGGCTCGCAATTCCTGGCCAATCGACGCGATGAAACGGTGTTCGAGTATTTCACTGAATCGCTCGTCAACGAACTGCAGAACTCGCTGGACTTTTATGCCGGGCAGTACGCCAATCGATTTTCCAACCAAGTCTATGTCTACGGCGATTTGTCGTACACCGAAGATTTGATTGAGCGTCTTAGCGGCCATGTTGAATTTGATTTCCGCCGCTTTCCCATCGAACTGGTAAAGACTATCGAATATCAATCCGACGACGCCCGCACTTCCGCCGCTGTCTGCTTGCCGGTGGTCGCGGCCGCCGTCAACAATCTAACATTGCCGAATCTGCTTCCCGAAGATATCGCCGCCGCGCACACCACCCGACGAATCGACCGGTTGGCAATTTCCGGAATCTGTATTTTCGCCGCTGTCCTCGGTTGGCTCTGGCTCTGGTCGGGTAGCGCAGTCACTGACGCCGGCCATAGACTCGCTTCGATCCAGGCCGAAATCGACCAGTTCAAAGCCTCGTCACTCTATGCATCATATGATAGCCTTAAACAGCAAATGGCCTTCGATCAGGCCTACCTCGCCAAATCGCAGGCGACACCAAGTTTCGCTTCCGCAGGTCTGAAAGAAATCTCGATTCTCACTCCTCCGGAAATCCGTTTGTACGACTTTGCGGTCTCATCCCAGCAAGGCGAAAAGAACGGCCGCATGGCGGGAATCGTTCGCTCAACCGCAACTCCGCCCGAATTGATCCTGGCAGAATTTGTGGAGCGCCTCCGTCAGTCGCCGGTGTTTACACAGGTCACCGTCGACGGCTACCAGAAGAAAATCGAAAACGGCGCGGCTTCGCTCTTATTTCAGATAACCATGGTGGAGCGGATATGAGCATCAAACGAATCGTTATTGTCTTGGCGACCATCGCGCTCTCCATTGGCTGGTACACTCTCGCATTTAGTCCGAACCGACAACAACTGATTGCCGTCAATACACAGATTGCTTCGGCCGGAGCGCAACTGGACGACTTCAAAGCGACCGCCGCCCAATTGCCGGCCCTCATCAAAGCACAAGCCGACCTGGCCGAACGAAAACAGCGTCAGCTTGGTGTGCTATTCGGCAAATCGGAAGTCCTCCGATTGATCGACGAGGTCCGGCGCTCGGCCGCCTCACAAAATATGTCAGTGACCGATGTCGAACCGCCGGTCAGCGAGCTACTGGCCTTGCGTGAGACCGCCGACAAGCCCGGTGAGCCGCTCTTCTTGAACATCACTGTTCGCCTCAAAGGCGACTACATCGGATTCGGCAGGTTTATAGGGCAGGTGGAAAGTCTCCCCTATTTCCGGGGCGTCAATTATTGCTCGATCATCGGACCGGCCGACCAAAGCACCGCCCCGACCTATTCGCTTGCTTTCAAAGCGCTCTTAGGTGAAGGGAGGAAAGGATGAACGGACGGACTCGCAAAATCATCATCTTTTCCACTCTCCCCATCGCGTTGATTTGGGCATATTTCACTCTTAGCGCCAAGAAAACGGTCGTCACTCCGGCGTCTGATCCAGCGCTTACCACGGTTGCTCCTCTCTCTGCTCCGGCCCAACCCGCTCAGATTGCGGACACCGCGCTGATTTCCCGTATCAAATCGCAAAGTTGGGGATCAGATCCTTTCCGCGGTCGAACTGTCTATCACGCTTCCGAAACCAAATCCGCACCCGTCGCCGTCAAATCCGACAATCAACTCAGCTTTGTCTTGAGTGGCATCATGTTCAGCGCCCAAAACCCGGTCGCGTATCTCAACGGCCGCGCGGTAACTGTCGGGCAAAAAGTAAATTCTGCCACCGTTGTTTCGATAGAACGCCGGGCCGTCATTCTTGAATTGGGCGGCCGTCGGTTCACCATATCACTTAGCAAGGATACTCGGTCATGAAATCCATCTGCCAACTCGCCGGCGCATTTGCCGCACTATTGTTAGTCCATGCCGTCCAATCAGCGCCCCTGGACCCCAACAAAAAGATCAGTCTCGATCTCATGGGCGTGCCGCTGGTACAAGTGATCGACGCCCTCGCTTCGCAGAATCAGTTCAACGTTGTCTACGCCGGCAAAATCACCGGCACCGTGACAATTCATCTGGACAATGTTGACTTGCCTTCGGCCTTAAGTTCAGTCCTTATGGCCAGTGGCTATTCTTATGTCCTCCGCGACGACATAGTCATCGTCAAAGAGATGGACACCGAAATGCCCGGCGATTTGACCACCAAAGTTTTCACCCTAGCCTACGCCGACCCGGAGTCAGTCGTTAGAGCCGTCATCTCTCAACTCTCCCCGCGCGGCAAAGCGATTGTCCTCAAACCGGAACTGGCCGGATCGGCCGCTACTGGATCATCCGCGTCGACTTATAAAGCTAACGCCATAGTTGTCACCGACTACGCCGGCACCTTAAGCGATGTTGCCCGCCTGATTAAGCAAATCGACATCCCAGAGCGCACTCTGCTCATTGAGGCCAAAATCATCGAGACCAGTCTCTCCGCAGAAAATCGCCTCGGTCTTTCCTGGCCCTCTTCAATCGGCCTTCGCGCCACTGGCATAACTGATGTCGTCACCGATCAGAACGCCGGCGGAATAAATCTCGACGGCGGTCGCTGGACCTGGGGTACTCTGTCGGCACAGGAACTTACGGCAACCTTGAATTTCCTCGAAAGCAACGGCAACAGCAAACTGTTGTCCGACCCACGAATCACCGCAACTGAAAATCACACGGCCGAAATCAAAATCGCCACCGTGATTCCGATTCAGACGCTGAACCGGTTCACCGAGGGCGCCGCCACGCAGGACATCGTCACGTTTGAGGATGAAGAAGTCGGCATATCGCTCCGCGTCACCCCGCGCATTAACGCCGAAGGCACAATCACGCTCGATGTCAACCCGCAGGTCGAAGACATCATCGGCTACACCGGCCCGGTCGACAATCAGCGCCCGATCAAAACCACCCGAACCATCACGACCCGCGTGACCGTCAAAGATGGCGAGACGGTTGTGTTGGGGGGACTCTTGAAAGACGACACGCAGAAAAACGAACAGCGCCTGCCGGTTCTTGGGAAAATCCCGATTCTGGGCAAAGCACTTTTTAGCAGTACAACGACTAAGAAAAGTTCGACTGACTTGGTGCTGTTTATAACACCTAAGATAATTCAATAACCGGTTTGCCATCCGGGCAAATCTGCCACTTGCGCGAACGGCTCAGCCAAAGCTGAATACAGAGCACCATCGCGCCCAGATCGAACAAGAGCGAATTCCAGGCCGAGTGCGTCCCCGATGACGCCGCCTTGAAACAGCCGCAATCAATATTGATCCCCCGCGCAATAGTCGTCGACAGCGCGATAATAAACACAATCATCATCAGGTTCGACCAGAGCACCGCGCCGCGATAGAGTGCGCCGACTATCAACGCCAGCCCGACAATCGCTTCAAGCCACGGCAGTACAATCGCCATCAAGTTGATCAGACTGCCCGGCACTAAATGATAGTACCAGATCGATTTCGCAAACGACCCCGGTTCGATAATTTTATAGAGCGCCGCATAGATAAACATCCCGCCGATCACCAGGCGCGAGACAAGCGTCAACAGATCGTTGTCGATTAATTTCCGCATTGCTTCCTCCGCTCCATATCAAGCCCGCCCTTTTCCCATTCGCGAGCGCCGCCGAAGAAGATCGATACTTTCGTATACTTGTTGGCCGCCAAATTCCGCCCCAGATGGAGCGACAAATCGCATTCCTCCCCGGAGCAAAAGACAATCATCGGCGTGTCCTTGCCGGTATGATTGAGCGCCGAATCGAGAAACTCGGCAATGTTCTCACCGGGAAGATGCTCAAACGGAATATTGATCGATCCCGGAATTGTTCCGCATTCAAAATCCTCCGGCTCGCGGGCGTCGATGAAGATTGATGAATGCGTCCCGAACTCAAGCTGGGCGACCTGAATGTCAATAAACGGCGGGTCACCAGCCGCCGCCTCGGGGGGAACAACCGGGCCATTTCCTGAAGTCAGAGTCCGGTACTGCCCGATATACGGGATTTTGTTTGGCGAACAGGCATTGACCCCAAGGCCAATCACCGCCGAAATGTAGAGAAGTCCGATTGCTTGTTTGAACCTAGTGGCCGCAAAGATACCGGTTTAGGTGAATTTGTAAAGTTTATACTCAATCGCCTTCTGTTGGTTTCACGTGGCGTCATGCGTCTTGAGTGACACGCATTGTCGATACGAAATGTGTCAGGCGAGCACGCCTGACACCACGTGAAACCTGAATCGTCAAATGTTCAACGAAAGTCATTGCGAGACGCGTCATCCTGAGCTTGTCGAAGGACGCGGCGAAGCAATCTCGCCTCTCTTCGTAGGTCGGGTTGGCAAGCTCCGCTTGCGGAGCGCCGACTACCCGACACTATGGAGTTCTTTGTAGGGCAGGCTCGTCTTTGAGCCTGCACTGGTACGTAGCCCCTCTCAAATTCCCTGCGCGGCAGGCTTCCTGCCTGCCCGTTCATCAATCATGCCACGCAAAACCCAACCACCCCATAAACACCGCCCCAATTACCAACAGCGCCAAATGCCACCCGCGTCTTTCGCGCAAATGAAACACCTCTGGTAGCAGATTCCCCGTCGCGACATACAGAAATGTCCCCGCCACCAAACCTGTGAGCATCGACAACGCCCGCGATCCACCCACCGGCACAACTTGCGCAAGTAACAGCGCTCCGATCGGCGTCATCGCGCACAGAAGTAGCAAATTGACAATGATCCGCGAATAACGAATGCCCGCCAGCATCATGAGTGTGACCATGACAAACGTCTCGGGAATCTTGTGCGCCAGAATCGAAACCAAAACCGCTTTGCCAAGTTCCGGCTGTTCCGCCCCCACTGCCAATCCCAACCCGCCGATGAGCGTATGTACTGATAACCCTACCAACGCCGTCATCGATACTACCATGTGCGTGTGTACATGCCCGCCCTGTTCCCCCCGGCTCATCAAGAATCGCTCGACAAACAACACGAGCAAAAATCCGACCAGCACCATCGCGCCGGCCTCTTTGGAATACGCCCCTTCCATCGATTCGGGCAATAGATGTATGAATGTCGCACCCAGGAAAATTCCGGCGCCGAAGGCGACGATGGTGTGAAGTTGCGTCTCCGACCATTTGCGCACCAGCGCCAAAAGACCGCTGGCAAACGCGACGGCGAAGACAATGAGCGAATAAAACGCGACTGTGCTGTCCATAGCTGGCCCAAAGGAAGAATCTGTAGTGATTTATGTCAAGCCCATATCCTAAACAACACTGAGCAAGGTGGAAACCCTTGTCGTGACTTCACCCTGAGCCTGTCGAAGGGTCTTTGGCTTCGTTGCACGCTTGCTCCGTTGTGAGTGGTGGTCGTCCCCGGCCACCACTTCAGTCGTGGCAGGCGGGGACGCCCGCCACGCACGTAATACAATGTCATCCCGGACAAGAGATGAGCTTCGCGAATCCCGCGATCCGGGATCCAAGGGAGTGTGACTTGTTTCGTGCCCGCGTCATGGGGCAGGCAGTATGCCTGCCGCCCACGGATTTTCGTAGGTCACTCGCGTCTTCGCGGGTGACTTCTTCTCTTGGTTCCATCGTCAACCCCGAAGACGGGATTGACCTACGGGGAAGTTGCATCATTGGGTTTGTTTCACACTACCCTTTCCTGTTATCCCAGCGAAAGCTGGTATCCAGATTCTCACTTCTGGTCCGGAGAGTATTGCATCGAATCGCGGTCTGGGTCCCGGGTCTTCGCCCGGGATGACAAAGATAGTGACTACTTAGTTTGGGTTTGTTTGTACACATTTTATTTGTCCAAATGTCGCAATTTCGTTTTAACTCGATGAGGCAAGGGCTTTTGTGTGAAACACGGTATTTTCGAGTAGTGGGTGATGCAATAGTTTTGTTGTAGCGATTTTGTACACTGAAAGTACACATCTCTATTTCTGCATTCCGCCTTGGTTCATGCAGATGTCGGCGACGACGTGGAATACATCAGAGTTGTAGCAAAACTGATTCGTGTCATCTCTTTAGTACCCCACAGCTTGCTGTGGGATCCCCGAATTCGCACACGTAGCTTCATTGCATCATCGCTCTCAATTGTCTATCTTCTCATATGGAAAAACAAGAAGCAACCAAGCTCACCACTGAACAATCACCCGAAGGTTGGAGCGGCATCGCAACCTCATACGAGACGATCTTCCAGAAATTCACAGTTCAATTTGCTCAAAAAGCCGCTGAGCTCATGGATATCAAATCCGGCGAGCGGGTCATCGATGTTGCCGCCGGCACTGGTGCGTTCAGCTTCATTGCCGCACAGCTCGGGGCGCAGGTTCTCGCCACCGACTTTGCCGCCGGAATGATCGCAGGGCTTGACCAACGAATTGCCAGAGAATCGGTGCCGAATATTCGGACGGCGGTCATGGACGGTCAGACGCTGACTGTTCCGGAATCATCGTTTGACGTTAGCGTCTCGGTATTGGGACTCATCTTCTTCCCTGATATCAACAAGGGTCTTTCGGAGTTGCATCGAGTTCTCGTGCCGGGCGGTCGGGTTGGAATTGTCTGCTGGGGTACTCCTGCCACTTCTGAATTCAAGAGCATGATCAAAAACGCCGTGAGTGCGGCCGTGCCTGAATTTTCATTTCCGCAAAATCCGCCGGTGTGGGCGCGTCTCGCCGGGGAAGAATCGCTGTCTCGACATTTGTCACAGGCTGGTTTTCGAGATGTTCAGATCACCACCGTGACCGGCAAATTGGAAATCGATAACCCAGAATCGTTCTGGCACGACTTTGTCAAACCCGGCCCGGCACAGGCCGAACTGTGGAGCAATTTCAGCCCCGAGCAACTTGAACGTATCGGGCAGGCGCTCATCGAAGCGCTGTATGAACGCCGGCGTTCTGGCTACACCGGTCTTGTCTCCGAAGCGTGCATCGGTACGGGCATCAAGTAATCCGTGCAGGAGGCAGGCTCGATCTCCTTACTACACCCCGGAATTCGGGCATAAAAAAAACCCGCGCTTTGGTAACGCGGGCTTATCCAATTGTAGAGCGTGGACAACTGTCCGG
>JBGAWZ010000503.1:0-2170 GCA_044227335.1 Candidatus Zixiibacteriota bacterium
CGTTTTCCTGATACGCTTTGACCAGTTCAGCTTTGGATCGTTTGCCCAGGACCGGGTCGGGTGTTTGGGCATGCCCGGAGCGGAACCAGGTGAGCGAGACCAGAATGATCACCGCAATAATGAGTAAGAGAACCTTTCGCATGAGCACCTTCCTAAAGTGACTTTTCTCGGCGCGACTTCCTGTCGCACTCGAAGGGTCATCTTGCAAGGTCGGTGCCACTGCGCGCGGCAATCGCACAACGCATTAGCGGTTAATAAGTTAAGTGTGTGATACTGTTGCAGGAGCTGGTATAAGAAAAGCGCGACAAGTCAAAAACTTCCCGCCCGTTTGGAATCGATTTCCACCCGGCGTCGGTCAACCACTGGGTCAAAGTATTTGAGTCAAAAATTGTCTCGTTGAACTGAAAAAAGCTGTTTGATGGTTGTAAGCCCAAAGGAATCAGTTGCTTGGAGTTTACGTAAGATAAGTAAATCAGGGACATTCGATTCCAGATTTGCGGTGCGCCGGATTTGGCCTCGGCCCTTGAATCCCAACACCTTCGGCTATTGACACTGCCTGCCTGATTAAGTAACTTCGTGGCCTGTTTTTTTGAGTATCTGAAAGACGGTGTACGTCTTTGGAAGGACAGCGCTCCGGAACCGATGTCGGGTACCGCTCGCCGCACGGCGCAGGTAACAATCGCTCTGGAGCAGAGGAAGGTAAAACGACTTTTACAAACGTGTGAGATGGAGTACATGATGGGGATTGTCAAATTCGCGGTAGGTGCGTTGCTTGGACTGGCTTTAGTCTCCCCTCGGGTAGGTGCCGCCGGTTTTGAAAACACCGCCGTGGGAACCTCGGCCCAGGCGATGGGTGGAGCGTTTCGTGCGATAGCCGACGACTGGACCGCCGCGTACTATAATCCGGCCGGACTGGCTTTCCAGCAGGACAACTCGCTGGGCGCCTATGCCTCGTTTACGCAGAATCGCAATCAAGTCACACCCGATTATCGGTTCGTCGACGGTTCGGGGAATGTGTACGAAACGGGGATGCTCAACGGATATTCGATCAACAATTTTCACCAGGTCTACTACACTCCCGGATCGGGTTTGGTGACCAAGCTTCCCTTTGGAAAGAGCGAAATAGTCATCGGGTTGTCGGCCTATCAGCCGTTCGACGCCAATATTAGCTGGCAACTTTTTCGGCCGCTGTATGCCTACAACGATTCTTCATTCGGCTTGTACCCGAACACACAGTACAAGAACAATCTGGATGTCGTCGCTTTTCAATTGACCGCGGCCAAGAGTTCCTCCGACCAGAAATTCGGATACGGTATTGGACTCCAACTTCTGCGCGCCGATTTGAACTATGCCGATGTGGTTTTGCGCGACAATCCGATTGCCGCCCTGAATTTCCGCCCGTATGAACATATTCCGCAATTTGTGGCGGCCGACGGAAACGGCTGGGGATTTGGCGTCCGCGCCGGTCTTATGTACAAGCACAGCAAAGGAGCACTGGCGCTCACTGCCGCGGTGCCTTTCGACATTACAATCAAGGGAACTGCCAATCTCAATTTTCTCCTCCCTCGCGACTTGACCGAGGCGACTTCACGCGGCTACACGCCCGGTTCTGCTGAGTATTTGTTTACCAGCGGGGCGTCGGTGAAGATGCTCTCGGACTTTGAAACCAAGCTGAAACTCCCCGCGTCGTTCGCTGTCGCCGCTTCGTACAAACTCACCGAGAAGCTTCTGGTGGCGGCGGATGCTGAACTTATGCTCTGGTCAAAATTCAAAGGGTTCCAGTTTGACTATACCAACGCCTCCGGTTACCCGGTTGGCGGCACCGGCCAGGAGATCGCGTCATTTCTGACTGCCTCCACAGTCCGCCCCACAGAGTGGAAATCAGCGGGCAAACTGGCCCTGGGTCTTAAATACGACTGGATACCGAAGCTGTCGCTTATGGCCGGTGGCTCAATGGACCAGTCGGCCGATCCGGATAACACCTCAAATACACCGCAGTTTTTCGATACCGGCAACAAACTTGGACTCAACGCCGGCGCGATTCTTCACGCCTCGCCACGATTCAACTGCTCGATGGTTCTCAGCTATCGCCACTACCCGGATTTGGGCGTCAGCGGATTTTATGACCTGAATTCCGACGGTATTGCCGATAGTTTCCCCGGCGATTACA
>JBGAWZ010000504.1:0-2161 GCA_044227335.1 Candidatus Zixiibacteriota bacterium
GTGCCATCCGCTCGGGTGTCGGCGGATAGAGCGGTTTGCTTGTGTCGGCGGTCTGCGCGGTCGATGCTGACATCGAGTCGGGCGACGCCTGAATATTCTGTGTTGTCAGATTGGCCGAATCCTGCGCGAGGGCGGGCAGACACAGTACGAGCACGACCAGTATAAAAAATACGGCGTTACGGACAGACATGAGGCCTCCGGGTCATCCGAGTGGCGGAACTTTGATCTGCAAACTATGACGCTTGTAAACCCCAAGTCAAGCAACGAAAAACCGACGATTTGTTGTGTCAGGTCCTAGCCTCCAGCTTCGGCTGGAGCGAGACCTGTCAAACCGGGGTGACCCGTCAGTTCTCACCACGCCTGAAGGCGTGGAAGGAACTGACGGAACTGACAAAAACCGCCCGGCGCTGGCCGAGCGGTCCGTGACTCCTTTTTGTAGGTCAGGGTCATTGCGACCCTGACGTCTTCGACTCGACAAAAAAAGTCAGCCTCACAAGGAGGCTGACCTACAAAATCATATGTCTTGTGGCGACAGAAAACTCACCAGCCGTAACAGCTCACGGATAAACCGAGACTTTTTTGCCGGTCTTCCCTACCCGTTCGTATTTGACCACACCGGTGATCTTTGAAAAGAGCGTGTGATCGCGTCCCAGTCCGACATTATATCCCGGACGAATGCCGGTGCCACACTGGCGAACGAGAATCGAACCGGCCAGGACTGCCTCGCCGGAATAGACTTTGGTGCCGCGCCGCTGGGACTGCGAGTCCCGTCCGTTGCGCGATGATCCTACACCTTTTTTGTGAGCCATAACAAACCTCTATACTGCAAAGACACTTTTCTCAATCTTGGGGCCATTGGCCGCTATCCGAGCCGTCAAATATACGCTTCTGGACACAAAAGGCAAGCAGAAAGGCAACTTATTGCCAAACAATTAGTTATGGGCCGTGAAGCCGGCCTTGTCAACCTATAGAGAGGTTATGGACGGCCCACATGCCATCACCGACATTCCGGTCTTGATTCCGCGCCCTCAAGTCGATAAGATTGATTAGATATGACTGTTTGTTAACGAGAAAAGAAGTCCGCTGTGCGCAAAATTACCGACCCCGCCGACGCCATAAGTCCGTTTGTCCTCACCCCCGGCAGTTCGATCTATATGTCCGGCAATGCCGCCACCCCGCAAGTTCTGGGCGAGGCACTGGCCAATGATCTGGCAATCCGCGATATCACCCTTTACTGCCTCCTTCCGCTCGGCGAGCGGATCGCGAAGTTGTATGCTCCCGCCCGATGCGAAAAGATGACACACCGTGTCCTTTTCAATTCGTATCTGACCCGTGAAGCGGTCAACACCGGCCGCGCTTATTACCATCCGGTGCATCTGTCCGATCTCCCCCGGATGATCCGTGACCGATTCAAACCAAATGTCGCGCTCATATCCGTAAGCGGGCCGGATCGCGGCGGACGGTACAGTTTGGGGACAACGGTCGAGGGTGTGCTGTCAGCAATCGAATCGGTTGTCAAAAGCGGTGGAGTGGTAATCGCGGAGAACAACAAGCAGATGCCCTTTGTGCTGGGGACGACTATCCCCGAGTCATATATCAACTACATGATCGAGGTTGACTACCCGCTTCCGGTTTCGCCGGTGCAAAAGCCGGATGATCTGGCTCGGCGGATGGGCGAGATTATCGCGGCGTTGTATGTCAAAGACGGCACCGGCACGAACCCCGGATCGACTTTGCAATACGGGATAGGTGAGGTTCCCGACGCAGTCACCGATGCGATCATACGGTGTGGCTACGGCGACCTGTCGATTCACACCGAGCTTTTCGCCGACGGCATGGCCCGTCTCGTGCAGGCAGGTGTTGTGACCAACCGGTGGAAAACCCACCTGAATTTTTCAGTCTCTGCGATTTTCCTGGCCTCGAGCCAAAGCGGGTACGACTGGCTTTCGTACAACAGCGCTGTGCAATCCCGCCCGACCAACTACACCAACAGCGTATTCAAAATCGCCGAGCAACCGAACATGGTTTCAGTTAATAGTGCCATCGGCGTCGATCTGCACGGGAATATCTGGGCCGAGTCGCTTGAGGCGCGGCGCATCTACTCCGGTGTCGGCGGACAGGCAGACTTCATTCGCGGCGCACAGTATTCGCCGGGGGGCGT
>JBGAWZ010000034.1:0-9962 GCA_044227335.1 Candidatus Zixiibacteriota bacterium
AGAGTGTCAAAGTATTTGCGACCGACTTCGGCGAGACCTTCGAAATCAAACCGGGTCGGTAGCCAGGCGTTCGAGGTCGAGACCAGATACCAGCGAAGCGGATCGGCGCCGTATTTGTCGACCGTAGTGAACGGATCGACCACATTCCCCTTATGCTTGGACATCTTCTTGCCTTCTTTGTCCAAGATGAACTCAAGCACGACGACATTGCGGAAGGGTGCTTTGTCAAAGAGCATGGTCGAGATCGCAAGCAGGGAATAAAACCAGCCGCGCGTCTGATCGACTGCCTCGGAGATAAAATCAGCCGGGTAGGCCTTATCGAATTCTTCTTTATGCTCGAACGGATAATGCCACTGGGCATACGGCATCGCGCCGGAATCGAACCAGACATCGATCAGCTCGGGCACGCGGGTCATGGGAGAGCCGCACTCGCAGGTCAATTTGACATCGTCGATAAATGGTTTGTGCAAATCGAGCGGCTCTTGCAGTCCAGTGCCCTCGGCACGTAACTGCTCGACTGAGCCGACAGCGCGCTGTTTGCCGCATCCCGCCTTGTCGCAGATCCAGATCGGGAGGGGTGTTCCCCAGAACCGTTCGCGCGAAAGCGCCCAGTCGACATTGTTTTCAAGCCAATTAAGCATCCGCCCGGTGCGGATATCATCCGGCACCCAGTTGATCGCATTGTTGTTCTTGATCAATTGATCGCGGAACTGCGTTGTGCGGATATACCACGACTGCCGCGCTATGTAGATAAGCGGCGAGTCGCACCGCCAGCAGAACGGATAGTTGTGTTCGTATACTTCTTTTTTGAACAGCTTGCCTGCGATTTTCAAATCCTTGATGATAATCGGGTCGGCATCCTTGATGAACATCCCTTCGTATGCGCCGGTATGTTCACGGAAATATCCGTTTGCTTCAACAGCTTGTAGAATCGGCAGGTTGTATTCAAGTCCGATTTCGTAGTCATCAGCGCCGTAGCCGGGAGCGATGTGCACAATTCCAGTGCCGTCGTCCATTGTGACAAACTCACCGTTGATTACATAGAAGGCCTTGTCGGCCTCGCTGGCAAAAGTGTCAAAGAGCGGGACATATTTTCGTCTGAGGTATTCCGATCCCTTTTTGCGCTCGACGACGGTCACCGGCTTATCAAACACTCGCGACAAGAGCGCTTCGGCCAACACGAACTTTTCTCCTTCGTGTTCGACCAGCACATAGTCGGCATCGGCTTTCAAACATAGCGCGGCGTTTGAGGGCAATGTCCAAGGTGTAGTGGTCCAGACCAAATATGAAAAGTCGCCGTCGACTGATTTGACTTTGACATACACCGACGGATCTTTGACTAAGTCGTACCCCTGCGCGACTTCGTGACTTGATAGTCCCGTGCCGCACCGCGGACAGAACGGCACAGTGCGGTGGCCTTTGTAGATCAATCCGCGGTCGTGGAAATTTTTCAGAATCCACCAGACCGATTCGATGTATTCGTTTTTCAGCGTGACATAGGCATCATCCAGATCGAGCCAGTATCCGGTGCGGCGGGTGATTTCATTCCACTCGGCCAGATATTTGAAGACCGACTCGCGGCATTTCTGATTGAAATTGGCGACACCGTATTCGACAACTTTGGATTTGCTGTCGAGCTTGAGTTGCTTTTCAACTTCGATTTCCACCGGCAGGCCGTGGGTGTCCCATCCGCCGCGACGGTCCACCCGGAACCCTTGCATCGCCTTGTAGCGGCAGACGAGATCTTTAACTGTGCGGGAGATAACATGATGAATGCCCGGACGGCCGTTGGCGGTAGGGGGACCTTCGTAGAAGACAAATTGGGGCCGGTCGGCGGCCTGGGCACACGCCTTCTCGAACACCTTTTCGGTGTCCCAGAATTTCAAAACTCCGGTTTCGGCGGCGGATTGCGAGAACCCGTCTTTGAATGGATCGAACTTCATGATTCTGTTCCTTGACAGCCCGATAAGGTATAGGGGGAGGAGGTGTTTGTAAAGGGGGGAAATGGGGGGTGTACTTCACCGACACCGTTGACATCGCGAAGTAAACACTCCATATATGCCACTGGAGGACAATTCCATGTCTGCAGTTAACTTCGCTTGTCGGTGGCTTGCTCTTGCATTGAGTCTGGTTTTATGTGCCTTCAATGGTTGTACCACATACTCGGCAAAAGACCTCAAAAAGGGTGTCACGGGCCAATTCGACATATCCATGTTCGATCAGGAAACTTCTGACAAATACGATTGGACGAAGCTGAAAGGCGATTACGGACTCTTCGCCTTTTCTTATCGCCTGACGGCATTCGCCGAAACAGGGGGGAAGTTCGAGACTATTGAACATCACGAAGGTTTGAGAATTTTTGAACACAAGTTTGAGCCCAATCAACCAGATACAATTGTCAAGGTTCTAAAATTTGAATTGCTAAAAGAAATGACTAAGAAACTCGGATATTCGAAAGGATTTAAATACAGCTTGTACATGCCGTGTACGTTTGTGAGGCGACAGCTTATCTATGGTGGGGTAGCGGAGATTGATGCTAAGCCGGGGTTCTCACAATATGTAGCGGAGTTGTGGGTAGACCCGATTTTTACAGAGTTTCTGGACGCAAACAAGAATCGGCTTGAGAGCGTTGTCGTAGACACTATTAAATTGAGAAGCAAGTAGCGATTCGCATCGCACTCGTCCTGTTCCCGTCAATTTGACCTCTCGCCTAAATAGTCACTTTCGCGCAGATATCCAATATTGCGAGCGGCAGACGTCCTCGTCTGTTTCGATTTGTTCCAAAACGTCGAATCTACGGGCTAGCCCGAGATTGATTAATACACAGGATCACCGCCTTCACTTGAGCGCAAGGACTCAAACATCGTCGGCTCGAACATAACTCCTCAGGAGATTTTCGTTTATGGACATCACGTAGTAAATACCATTGACATCGGCAATAATGTCTCGTATGAACTCTTTCATTCCCTCGGGAGTCTGATTCGAGCCTTTCAAGTCAGTCACTTCGCGTTCGAATGCTAAAATGAGTGCCTCCTGAGGCGATCTGTATAGCGCCACTCCGCCGAACACATTCCAATGCCGACTCTTGTCCGATCCGTCTTCCTTGTTGCCCGGCAATAGGAAATTTTCAAGAGCAACTGACGCCGGGAGTTTTTCGAGGGGGATGCTCTTCACCCAGGCGAATGGTATTCGTATCGCTTCATCGAGTAGCCCAATCGCCGAGCGTTTGTCTCCACCGCAGGTACTGAGCGCTTCCCGAAATAGGAGTATCATCGGGAGATTATGATTCTCAAGAATCAGGTCTTCGTGTTTTCTGGTAGTGTGCGAGACCGCTCGCAGATAGCGTCGGTCGTTTTGAGCGAAGAGCACAAGGTGGAGGAACTGATCGCGCCGGGACTTACTCTTGTAAAACTGCCACACGAATCTATCACGATAGCTTCGGAATTGCAGGTAGTTGCGAGGGGCAGGAAGTGTATCTAGGCGCACGTCCAACTGAAGTTGGTCTTTTAGGCCCGACTCAAGTAGTCGAACTACTGAGTCCCGTCTTATCTGACCCAATGAAAAGGCATCATATGCCGGAGATGTGAGTATGTCCCTTAGGTAGTCTCGGTAGTAGAGAATTCTCTGAATAAACGGTTGCTGATCGCGGTACCGAAGCGTCTCGGCATCTTCTACCAATCCGATCAGATTTAGCAGCAGTACATAGAACTCTCCGGCCTCAAACAAACTATCACATGTCCTTACATGATCGGCTGCGTACTTCTGTTCAACAGAATCGAGCCCGGCTTCTCGAATGCGATAGGCCGAGGAGAATCGCATGGCTTCTGAGTACACTTCTTCAAGCAGTTGAGACTCGTGAGCGGAAAGGTCTGGACGTGATTTCCACTGGTGCAGAAACTTCAGAGGGCTTTCGGACGCGAGGTTATCCGAGAGTAGGACAAGAGGCCGCTGTACGTATTCAAAATCTGACTCGTACTCAAAGAACTCTCGAGGCCGTGGAAAGACACGACCTTCGAGGTGTGCTTGTTCTTCGGCACGATATGGGTCTCCAACACGAACGAGAGTAGCGAGCAATAGTGTATCCTGGAAATCAAAGCGGCCATCGCGATTCATGTCGGACTTATGCAAGATGTATGCTGGGACACTGAAAGGGTCTACAACAATTTGTCGAAGAATTACTAGATCTGAGTCATCCCATTTATTGTCGTCGTTGAGATCTCCCAACATGACTAGCTGAGAACGCAGACCAACTCGCTTGATAGGCAAAGTGTTGAATATTAGAACTGCTAACCCACTTAGCAGGACGACTATGATTCCGAGTACTATTTTCCACTTATCTAATTGCATAACATCTTCCTCAGAGTTTGACGCTAGGGCCAATATTCATCGTCTGAGCGAACCATTTGCAGACATAATGTTAACTATTTAAATGAGCGGATCAACAGTCGTTTACCTTGACCACTGAATCCCCCCTCGCCATATTCCCCCACTATGAATCAAATCCTCGATTTCTTTTTGCACCTGGACAAGTACCTCAATAACGTCATTGTCGAATACGGCGTTTGGACCTACGCCATTCTATTTGTCGTGATCTATGCCGAGACCGGGTTTGTCATCACTCCGTTTCTGCCGGGAGATTCACTTCTGTTTGCCGCCGGAGCGTTTGCGGCAAGCGGGTCACTCAATATTGTCTGGCTGTGTCTTCTGTTAATTGCGGCGGCGCTTTTGGGTAACACAACCAATTATTGGATCGGGTATCATATCGGTGACCGGGTATTCAAAGAGCCTCGTCCCAAGTGGGCCAAGAAAGAGTATCTGGACAAAACGCACGAGTTCTACGAAAAATACGGCGGCAAGACAATCATTATCGCCCGCTTTGTGCCGTTTGTGCGGACCTTCGCGCCATTTGTCGCCGGTGTCGGCCGGATGACCTATCTGAAGTTCGAAAGTTACGACATCTTCGGCGGGACATTTTGGGTGCTCGTCTGTTGTCTGGCGGGGTACTTCTTCGGCAATCTCGAATTCGTCAAAGCAAATTTCAGCGTTGTGATATTGGCGATTATCTTCATCTCTGTGCTTCCGGCAATCATCACGTTCGCACGGCACAAATGGGGAAAGAAGCCGGTGTGAGATGCAGGCGTTTTGCAATATTCTGGCTGAAAATTCGCTCCTGCTTCTATTTGTCGTCATCGGCGCGGGGTATTTGGTCGGCAATATCAAGATAGCCGGTTTCAGTTTCGGTGTGGCGGCGGTGCTCTTTGTCGGAATGGCGCTTGGGGCGTACGACTCGCGGCTGACGCTTCCAGAGTACATCTACGTCATTGGATTGGTGTTATTTGTCTATACGGTGGGCCTTCAGGCCGGTCCCGGCTTTTTCGCCTCTTTTCGCAAGCGCGGGCTTAATGTTAATCTCGCGGCGGTCTTTCTACTGGCAGTCGGTGCGTTGGTCGCTGTGGTTGTGTGGAGTGTGACTGACCTATCAGCGGGCGCGGTAGCCGGGCTATTTTGCGGATCGCTGACGAACACGCCGGCGCTTGCGGCCACAGTCGAAACAGTCAAATCGCTTACGGCGGGCCTTCCCGCCGAGGTTGCACAACTGCACGCCGCCAGTCCAGTGGTCTCGTATGGTCTGGCGTATCCGTTCGGCGTGCTCGGCGCGATTCTCTGGATGTACCTCTTTTCGCGGCATTACAAGATCGACTTCGCCAAAGAAGAGGCCGAGCGGCTAAGCCAATCGGGTGCGGAGACGATTCGCTCACTTACCTACCGGATCACCAATCCGAATGTTGCGGGAAAGACTGTCGAGCGGGTCCTTCGCACATTTGGGCACACCGATTTTGTACTTAGTAGAATCAAGAAGGGCGAAAAGATTGAGGTGGTCAGTCCGGAAACCGTGCTCTCACTGGATGACCGGATTGTAGCGGTCGGATCCGAACGCGGACAGGAGATTGCGCGCATATTGTTCGGTGAACAAGCCGACGAACAACTGGCCGAACTGCACGAACAGATGAGTTATCGTCGAGTGTTTGTCAGCAACAAAGAGGTAGTCGGTAAGTCGATTGCCGAATTGGAGATTCACAAATCATTCGACGGCACCGTAACGCGTATCCGCAGAGGCGATGTCGAGTTTGTTCCATCGCCCGAAACAGTGCTCGAGCGGGGTGATCGCATTTTGGTTGTGTCGCGCCGT
Organism: Candidatus Zixiibacteriota bacterium; assembly: GCA_044227335.1. Classification (GTDB taxonomy): domain Bacteria; phylum Zixibacteria; class MSB-5A5; order GN15; family FEB-12; genus JACRAV01. The sequence goes on from JBGAWZ010000034.1 coordinate 6,191, forward strand.
TCGCAGTCCGACGCGATTGCCAAGTTTTTCGGCGATTCGGTCAAGACAATTTCCGAGGCCGATTTTCTGTCGCTTTCGCTTGGTGTAGTGCTTGGTGTGTTTCTCGGGATGGTCCCAGTGCCGCTTCCCGGCGGCATGACATTCAAGCTTGGCTTTGCCGGCGGGCCGCTGGTGGTTGGGCTACTGCTTGGGAGGATGGAGCGAACCGGACCGATTATTTGGGGGATGCCGTTTGCCGCTAACTTGGCTCTTCGTCAAATTGGACTAGTATTTTTTCTGGCGGCCATTGGCACACGGGCGGGTGTCAGTTTCGGCGCGACCTTTCATCAGGGGGGTTGGATTATGATCGCCGCCGGGGCACTAATCACCACGCTTGTTTCTGTGCTTGCTATTATAATCGGGTATCGATTGTTCAAACTGCCGATGGGGGGCGTGATGGGAATGCTCTCGGGCATGCAGACTCAGCCGGCGTGCCTGGCTTTTGCCAATCAACAAACTCAGAACGAACTGCCCAATGTCTGGTATGCGACGGTCTACCCTGCCTCTATGATCGCAAAGATCATGCTGGCACAGATTATTGTGTCGGTGCTGTTTTTGTTATCGAAGTAAGCAGATTTCTCAGAAAATGGCGAAGTCGGCGGACAGGGATGTCAGCCAACCACAGCAACTTTGCGTCAGGTGAGGACACCTGACGCCGCGTTCAAAAACGGGCAGACGAGGGCGTCTGCCGCGCACCTGCAATGGTGGGGTCGGAGGACAGGAGTGTCCGCCAACCACAAAAAAGTAGGGCGGGAGCCCTGCGCTCCCGCTATCATTATCAATGAGCAATGGCAGGAGCACGGGGCTCCTGCCCTACAAGATTATTCGTGGCCGAGGACCGAGAAGAACTCGTTGAAGACAAATTCTTTGGGTTTTTTATCAAACGGCCCCAGCGCTAGTTCGGTTTTCCCGGAAGTCACTGTTTGACGCACAAGAGTGGTTGTGCCGTCCTCGAAATTTACGCGACAGATGACCGGAAATGTGAAACTAGAAAGCACGTTGCTTGTCGTAATCGCGCCGGTAATCCCCCACTTGTCCCCCTGCGCGGTGATAGTGTATTTGTTTTCAAATTTGGGCAGGTTGCGGCCGTACACCCACTGATCGAAGAACCACCCGAGCGGCTTGCCGTAGTGTTGTTCGGCCAGTTTCTCAAGCAATGCATTGGACACCGACGTGGTGTCGGCGGTGTGCATGTAGTCGATCATGAATTTGAGAAACTCCCGGTCAGAATTCCTTTCGATATCGAACATGAGGTATCTGAGCATGTGGAGAACCCATGACCCCTTGGTCACGCGCAGTTCCACCGGCACCCGTTCGCCCGCCGCGAGCGGTTGGTCCAGCCCTAAGTCGGCTTTTGTGTAAATGACATCGCGTTGTCCAAGCAGTTCCGAGAAAAAGACTCCTTCGGCAAGCGGCGGTGTTTGAGAGGTCAAGAACATGGTGCCGAGGTAATAGGGCGCCGCCTCGACCAGCCATGACTCGCGTCCCGAGGCAATGCGGAGCTGGTGTCCGAACCACTGCTTGGACATTTCCACGCCGGCATCCAGATACAACCCGCCCGAACCGGGCAGAAGACATTTCACTTGCGGTACACAGACCAGACCGGGCATTGACGGTCCTTCGAGCGGAAAAACTATGATCGAATCGGCGTATTTCACTTTTCCGAATCGGGCGGTGAAATAATCAAGAGCCGCCATCACCGGGGGCTGATACGTTTCGTCGTTTATGAAACAGTCGTATTTCGATTTGCTGATTTCTTTTGATTTCAGGAATGTGACCGGTTGACCGGCGGTGGTTGTCTGGCTGATCGGTGTGTATCCGCCGACATGTCCTTTGAAGAAAAACCACTGATACGGATTTGCCGGCGCGGCGGTCACCCAGGATTTGCCGCCTTTGATTTCCGGAAAGACCGTTACCCCTGGCACCAGATACTCATTTCCCTTTGGCGCAACAAATGTGACTTTGACCGGCGCAACCGACGGATTTTCGATGAACGGAAACGCCTGGACATAGTTAGCGCCGTGATAGAATACCGTGATCGATATGGTGTCACCCCGATGCACATAGCGCGGCAAAATGACGCCGATAAATGGAAATCCACCGCCACGCCGCACATAGTCGAGCGACTTTCCTTCGAAGAAAAGAGAATCCTCTTTCAAAGTGCCGTTCAAATAGAGCGATGTGAAGCGAAGCGAATCGGTTAGCACTTCGAGTTGAATCTCACACTTCGCGTCGTCGAGCGTGTTGCCGTCAGGACCTCCCATTGTCAGAAGAGCGGTTCGGCCAACAGTCTTTGTCTGATACGCCGCTGATGTAAGTGAGCGATCGTCGGATGCGCCTGCCGACTCACGGCGCATCGAGACGCCCTCGGTAGTCATCAGATCATTGGGGTACTTTTCAAATCCCACGCGGACTTCATCCGGGCGGTTCGGGTCGAAGGTATAGGTATATCGGTTGAAATCGGCCCAGAAGAAGCCGTCGTCTTTTCGCTCGTAACAGGAGCGAAGAAGCTGAAAGTAGTTGTCCCGTTCATGGCCCAGCACCGGGCGGAAGAAAACTTCCCCCTGCGCTTGCTTTGTAGCGACATTGTACTCTTTCCACTCGAGCGTTGAGGGCAGGAAATTGAATTTTCCTTTCAGGCGCAGATCGAAATCATCGGCCATGCGAATGAAACAATTCTCGAATGTCTCGTGCACCGAGGAATCCCCGCAGGCATACCAGAGATCCATCCGCTCAGCATGTGAAGGCACTGTAATATCACACTGTCCTTTGCCGATGAAGATCGCGGTGGTCGGTCGGCCAAGCATCGGGCGCGCCAGATAGAACTTGCCTTCGGTAAAAGTGAAGGTCGCCAAATCTTTTTTGTATACAAAGTTGGTGACCGTGGCAAATTCGACCGGTGCGCTCAAAAGATCGTAGTCGGCCGAGCCGTAGAGTTGCTTAAAGGATTTGAGAAATGGAGAATCGGCCGCCTGAATCGAAACGGCCCCGAGAACCAGTAGCGTGATCAGTAAATACTTTTTCATATCAATCCTGTTTTGGAACATTATACACCGTGATGTCTTACAAAGACGCGGCGGCTCCCGGTTTATCCAACGCGATCTGCCGCTCGTGATTTTCGAGAATAGTCATCAAATCAATATACTTTTGCTCATAGTCTGGCTGGGCCGGCACAAAGTGGTAACGCGGATGACCCGACCAAACCTCGCGTATTGCAGATTCAATACGCAGGGCTTCGGCCGTTGTTTCGGTCCTTACAGAATCCTGCCGGTAAAACTCTTCGCCTAGCTGCGCCGCCGACCCCAAATGCACGACCAGATCGTACCTCAAATATTCACGGCTGATCGTTGTCCCAACGGCGTCGATCGCCGAGGGATGAAACGCAAAGGCATCAAGTGTGCCGCGGTCGGTAATAAACGAGCGCCCCGCCGCTGTTTTTTCCCGCTCGCTCTGGCGGCGGTAAATTTCCAGATGAAAAGCCATCCAGTCGTTTCGAACGTCGGGATTTTCTTGCAAGAGCAGGCGGGCAATTTCGTCGAAAAACAGATACCCCGCGAAGGCGTGGTGTTGATTAAGTCGATTGACACATTCAGTTTTCCCCGACGCCGGGGCGCCCGTAATGACAATGCGACTGACCATACCCGTGTGAATCTACCGGGACTCAGCACTCTAGTCAAGCGGTGGACTTGTGTACAGTTGCTCCGGCGGGTATACTGAGCAAAAGAAATATTAT
>JBGAWZ010000505.1:0-2157 GCA_044227335.1 Candidatus Zixiibacteriota bacterium
ATCGACGACTTTCTGTAGTGTGAAGCGCATGACCGATTCCAGGTCGATCAAATCGGTCGATTTGGCCGGTTTCGACCAGCGAAGAGTTCCAGCCGAGTCGCGCGACTGAGTGACAGTCTGGCCGAACGCCAATTTAAGAACGGAAGTCCAATTCAGTTTGCTTGAGAGTTGGCGGCCCGCTTCGGTAAGTGATGTGAATGCCCACGACACTGAGCCGGCCTCGCCTCCCACCCAATTCTCGCTATAGGCAGTTTGGTTGGCGGTAAGGCCCGAAGTAATGGTGATCCGCCAGGCGGTGTCGGCGATAATCGGTGTTTTGGGTGGCTCCTGGGCCAAACATGTTCCAAATAATATGACGACTAATACAATACACGCAATCCCGGACTTCATTTCACGATCCTCCTTGATCTCTTGTCAGCATGAACACGGTGGGTTGTCAGTTTCCCAAAAACTATCTACATTAGCGCGATCTATGCAAGCAGAATCTGTCACGACAAAGGCCGGCCGGTGCTGACCCGGTTTCTTCTATTATTCACAGTGATCATCTGGGGGTGGACTTTTGTCGCCACCCGCATCTGTCTTGAATTTCTTTCGCCGGCTGAACTGTTGGGACTGCGACTTTTGATTGGGCTACCGGTGCTGGTAATCGTTGTCATTTTTAAAAAGATAAAATTCAGGTTCACTCCCGGTGAATGGAAACAGATTCTCATTGGGTCAGCAGTTATCACACTGCACTTTCTGGTTCAAATCACCGGCCTTCAATACACAACCGCTACAAACACCGGCTGGATCATCTCGGTGTCGCCACTGGTGATGGCGGTTTTGGCGTATTTCTTCTTAAAGGAGAAAATCGGGAGGAGTCAGATTGTCGCAATTGCGGTGGCGACTTTCGGCATTTTGCTCCTCATGTCGCACGGCGACTTGACTCATTTGGGCTTCTTGACTTCACTTGGCGATTGGTTGGTTTTGATTTCAGCACACACCTGGGCGATATACACAGTAGTGACCCGCAATCTTTCCAAGACCCAGCACCCGCTGGCAATAACGGTCGGTGTTCTAACTCCAGCCTTAGTATTGATGACAGCATACATGATTTTCACGTCCGACTGGACAAGGTTCGCACACCTTCCAGCAAAGGGCGTGGTCGCTCTGCTATTCCTCGCGATAGTCGGATTAGCCCTGGGGCATTGGTTCTGGCAGGAGGGAGTGGCAAAGATCGGCGCCGCACGAGCCGGAATCTATCTTTACTTGGAGCCAGTCGCTACCACTGCGCTTGCGATTCCACTTCTTGGCGAGTCTTTTGGTTGGGTTGCCGCGGCGGGAGCGTCACTCGTGCTACTCGGTGTGTATATCGGCCAGCGCACCAAATTAGCTTGATCAATTCACCGAGTGTCTGGAAATAATAAGGCCGCCGGTCACGGAACCAGCGGCCTGGCAGGTGAAGCATATAAAGAGGCGTTGAGTTTTGAAGGCCCGAATCCATCCGGGCGGAGCGCCTCGTCAATCAGCGGGTGGTCCTCTTTGCTCGCGATGCAGACACCCTGCTGTCTTGAGAATATGACGGTCAAATTGCGAGAATGTGTAAACAAAAGTGACAAGGTCACCGTTCCATGGAGCGAACCGCGCGAATCAGTTCGCCGGGGGATTCCAGCGACATCAATTGATGTCGGAACGACTCATCTTGGAGCATCTCCGCCAGCGCTTTGAAAGCTTTCAGGTAGAGCGAATCGTCGTACGGCGGCGCCGCCATGATGAAGAACATATGAACGGGGAGGCCGTCGAGTGACTCAAAGTCGTACCCCTCGGTTGAACGGGCAAAGGCGATCGTAAAATCTTTCGCCTGCATCGACCGAATGTGGGGGATAGCCACACCCAACCCGATGGCTGTAGTTGCTTTCTTTTCGCGGTTAACAAAGTCGAGCACTAGTTTGGTCTTGTTTCCGATCCGATTCCCCTGTTCGAGCAGGTCGACCAGTTCCCCAAGAATCTCGGCCTTGGCTCGTTGACGCCACTTATCCACTGAGGCTCCGTTGGCCGGCGGCTCGATGACCGTCGTCATTTCGAGTTTCACACGCTCCTCAGACATGTAGCGCGAAAGTTGCATACGTTTAATATCGACTCAAGTGACCAAAATGAAAACCAGTATATCGCGCCGAG
>JBGAWZ010000506.1:0-2154 GCA_044227335.1 Candidatus Zixiibacteriota bacterium
GTCCGGTTTGATGTTCATTGTCAAATGAGCGCCGCCCGTGTTCAGGCGAAATCCTGATGATATTTCGTCGATGATCAGCACCGCGCCGCATTCATCGGCGATGGCGCGAATCTCGTCGAAATATCCGTCTTGCGGCGGCTCGTTGCGGATTGGCTCCATGATAATTGCCGCCAGGTCCTTTCGATTCAGCGTCACGATCGCTTTGAGTTCGTCGATTTGATTGTACCGAAACGGTAGGGCGGTTCCTGCAAGGGCTTTTGGTACACCTCGTGGATCAAGTCCTGCGATCAGATGTTCGCCCAGAGCATCCTCGGTACCAACATTCGCCGCCAGATACCAGTCGTGCCAACCGTGGTAGCCGCAAAAAGCAACTTTGTCCCGCCCGGTGTGAGCGCGCGCAATCCGGACCGCAACCGTCATCGCTTCTCCTCCGCTCCGAGCGTAACGGACCATTTTTGCCCACGGGTGTAGCCTGCAAAGCAACTCCGCCAATTCTACTTCTTCGGGACAATTGAGCGACGAGCTGACGCCCCGTTCAATTACGGCTTTCACCGCATTGTCGACATCAGGATCGGCGTATCCGAGTACATTGGCGCCGATTCCGCTGATGCTCATATCGATGTACTTGTTGCCGTCCAGATCCCATACCTCACACCCTTTTGCTTTGGAGTAATACCCCGGCCAGACACCTGGCGCAAACATGTCGGGACGCTTGGAAAGCAGTTGGGTGAGTCCTGGGATAAGTTTCTTCCCCTTTTCCTGCAGTGCTAGACTGCGGGTGCAGAGATTCGTTTGTTTGGTTGTGTTGCTCATTCAGTATCTGCCTTTGTAAGTGTGTACATTTCTAAGTCGTCACAATAGATTGCAATCGCTGAAGCCTGATTGGAATGCCGGCGTTGGCAATTTGGGAGCGGGTCTGCATCGGATTCTCATCTTTGAAACAAAAATATGTGCCGGCGGCTACGCCGTCAGCACCGGCCTTCGTGAATCCATCGATGAAATGTTGAGCCAGACCACACCCGCCAGAAGCAACAACCGGAATAGAAACGCGAGAAACGACTTCTCTGATGGTCTCGATATCCAGTCCCTGACGAGTGCCGTCGCGATCTATCGAGGTCAGCAGTATTTCTCCTGCCCCGCGTCGCTCTGCTTCCAGCGACCACGAGACCACGTCAAGCCCCGTTCCCACTTTTCCGCCGGACGACCAGACCTTGGCGCGACCGTCGGAGTCACGCCTATAGTCAATGCTGGCTACCACACACTGTGATCCATATCGATTGGCCGCCTCGGTGATCAATTCAGGATCGGCGATGATCGCCGAATTGACGGAAACTTTGTCCGCGCCGTTTTCAAGAAGCGTACGAAAGTCCTCAATCGAACGAACCCCTCCCCCCACGGTCAGCGGCATACAGACATTCTCCGCGATGCGCCTCACCACATCCGTAGCACAAAGCCGGTTCTCGGCGGTCGCGTCCAGATCAAGACAAATCAGTTCATCGGCCGCCTGCGACTCATATATTCGGGCTTGCGAGACTGGGTCACCTATTTCAAACACTTCGACAAATTGTCGCGTAGTCACCAGCGCACGAAAATCACCACTGCCAAAGTTGGCCCGTTTGAACTGCAGTTTGGGTATGAGTCGTCGCCGTAGCATATCGTTACCTCACGGTTTCCATGCCAAGAAGTTGGACAGTACTTGCAAACCGCAATATTGGCTTTTTTCCGGGTGAAATTGCGTCGCCGCGACATTGTCTTTAACCACAGCCGCAGTAAACTCTCCGCCGTAGTCGCACCTCGCGGCCACAACTTTGGCGTCATAGAATTGGACGAAATACGAGTGCAAAAAGTAAAATTCGGGTGAGGTCGGCAGACAAACAAAAAGCGGCGACTCGGTGCACACGGTGATATCATTCCAACCCATATGAGGCACGCGCACCGATTGATCGGCGCTGGAAATTGGTACAACTTCAGCATCAATCCAACCCAGACCAGCGAAATTCCCCCGTTCGCGGCTCGATCCCGCCAGCGCCTGCATACCAAGACAGATTCCAAGGAGCGGACGGCCCTTGCGGTGCACTACGTGGTTTATTTCTTCAACCATGCCTGACTTGTTCAAATGCTCCATACAGTCGCCAAATGCTCCAACTCCTGGAA
>JBGAWZ010000507.1:0-2150 GCA_044227335.1 Candidatus Zixiibacteriota bacterium
GGCGCGTTGCCATCCCCCGGATCAATGTTGATCGCATCGCTGTTCAAATTGAATCGAATTTGCGGAAACGACAAGTATCTTCACACAGCCGAAAACACACTGCGTCAACTCTCCGGAAAAATCGCAAAGTATCCGGGGATGATGACCTCGGCGCTCTTTGCCCTCGACTATTGGATCAGTGATAAGTGTGAAATTGTCATCGTCGGTGACGGTCCCGAGCGCGAGAAAATGCTCGCCGAAGTGTACAGCCGGTATTTGCCAAATCGAGTTATCGCCACGAGTGTGACGGGCGCATCTGAATTGTCACCGCTGTTTGAAAGTCGCGCAGTCGAGCCGGGTAGTGTGAGAGCATTCGTCTGCAAGAATTCAGTCTGCCGATTGCCGGTGAATACCGTAGAAGATCTGAAATCTCAGTTGGACGCACTGTAGCCGATTTGAAAGTGGCGTCATGTCTCCCGGCTTGACGCTTGTTGACTAACAAAATGGTGTCAGGGCAGGAGCCCTGACACCACGTGCCATCGTCATATTGTCGGAGTCTTACGAAGTACGAATCTTCCCGGTGTCCTCAGTATGCAGATCGATCGGGTCGAGGGCATGGATCACCCAGTCGTTGCACTGCTCCAGCCAGTCGGGAGTTCGTGAGGCGTCGAAAAACCTGATCATCTCGGTGCCACCGACTTCAAACGCCAGCTGAATCGCACGCGCTTTTAGAACGGGAGATTTTACTACCACCGCTAGTCGTTGCAATCCGCTCTCTTTGGAACGGTGAAAGAAATCGATGAACATCGACATCTCGTTGCCGTGGGGGATGATCAGCTCGCGGATATCCAGAATCGACGACCGGGGGCCGTCGGCGGGAGTCCACAGGTGATTAACCTGGGCTTCGTACGCGCGGATTTCTTCGGCCGTTATTACTCCGGTGAAAGTAACGTAGAATCCGTGGGATTTTTTCTCAACCGTGATCACAGATGCCTTTCGAAGGGTTGATTTCCTACTAATGATCTATTATCGGCAGGTTTGTCTACTACTTGAGGGGGGGGTGAGGTGGGGGTATCGCGACGAATGAATATTGAAAACAGGTGGAAGAGTGTCACCCCGGACGAAGACCCGGGGCCTAGCCGGTGATACGACAGGCAAATTCTCTGCTCACATTTTCATGCTGGACCCCCGCTCGGCGTCCCGCCCGCGACGGGATTTGTCGGGGGTGAGGGAATTGGGAAAGGCGGGCTTATTCCGCCTGCGCGTATGTGCTTATCTTTGCAGCACTTCCCACACCCACATTAAGATCGCAGCACCTGCGGGCAAAGTGCATAATATCATCGAAAAGATGGTACCGCGGATGAACATTCGAGGGCCAAATCTTGTGTGGTCGATCATCTCGCCTGCAGTTAACTCGACTATCCATCCAAGGGTGTAACCGACGTTTGCGCCGAAAGCAAAAAGTATAATCGGAAGCCCCTCCTCAAGTTCCATACTCGGCGCTGTGGTCTTGAGACTCGAGAAGTACTCCATCAACATGAGGCTGATTATTCCAAGAACGAGCAGAAGCAGATTGTATGGTATTCGCCTCAATTCCCACCATAGAATTATCGAAGAATTGCTTCGATCTCCATCTGGAATTCGCAACAATCGACCTACTACTTGGCGAACCAAATCTTCTCTCCCCCCTACATCCTCTCCACGCACCCCGCGATCAGTTCGCGCAGAACCGGCTCCGCCTTTGTTGCGGTGCCGATTACATCTTGCAATGAGCAGGGGTGCATATTGTCCGCCAGTCCCATATCGGTGATGATACTGAAACCGAGGATGCGATTTTTTTGGTGGTGTGCGGTCAGTACCTCCGGCACCGTCGACATTCCGACTGCGTCGGCGCCAAACCCGCGGAACATCCTGTATTCTGCCGAGGTCTCCAGGCACGGTCCGGTCAGACCAAGATAGACACCTGTCTGCATCGGGATTTTCAAATCGAGCGCGACTTGTTTGGCCATCGCCTGATATTTGAAATCATACACTTCGAACATATCCGGGAAACGATCTCCCCATTTTTCATCATTGGGGCCGATCAGCGGATTGCCGGGGAAAAAATTGATATGGTCTTTGATAAGCATGATATCGCCTGCTTTGAAATTCGGGTTCATCCCGCCGGCGGC
>JBGAWZ010000035.1:0-13749 GCA_044227335.1 Candidatus Zixiibacteriota bacterium
TCGAAAAAGAAGCGATCGTCGGGCGGCCGATAGCCCTGGTTGCCCCGCATGCCGGGTATCCGTATTCGGGCAAGACCGCCGCCAAAGCGTTCAAACTTCTTGAAGGCGAAGAGTACGAAACAGTGGTGGTAGTGTCGCCCTCGCACATGATGTTTTTCAAAGGGTGCGCGGTCTACGGCGGCGCCGGGTATCAGACCCCGCTGGGCTTGGTCGAAACAGATTACGATCTGGCGGAGCGAATTGCCTCGATTAACCCGTCGGTTTTCTTCTCCAATATGGGTCACGCCACCGGCGGAGCGCGCGGCGAACATGCGCTTGAAGTGCAACTGCCGTTTCTGCAGATCGTGCTCGGCAAATTCAAACTGGTCGCGATCATCATGGGGGATCAGGAGAGCGATTCGATCAACGGCCTGGCCGAGGTGCTGGCCTCGACCCTCAAAGACACCAACGCCCTTTTGGTCGCCTCGACCGATCTTTCGCATTTTCATTCTGAAAAAGAAGCCCGCGCCCTTGATTCAACAATTCAGCAGGCGATTGAAAAATTCGACCCCGATCTGCTCACTCGCACTCTCGATTCCGGCAAAGGCGAGGCCTGCGGCGGCGGAGTGGTGACCACGATCATGCGGGCGGCAAAACGGCTCGGCGCGAGTGAAGTCAAGTTTCTGGAATACACCACCTCGGGCGCGACTACCGGCGATTTTGACGAAGTAGTCGGCTACTTATCCGCGGCGATTACCGGCGAACGAAAACTATCTAGCAAGGCGCTTCTTGGCGCCAAAGCGGCCAGACCCGACGAATCAAACGTACTGTCCGAGGCCGACAGAACTTTTCTTCTGAATGTGGCGCGCGAGGCGATTACCGCGCATCTGGAGGGTCGCAAGTACATACCGGTCCTGACAGAAGAGACTCGCCGGAAGTCCGGAGTGTTTGTCACGATCAAACTCAACGGCGAACTGCGCGGATGTATTGGTCAGATCAACTCGCGAAGTTCGCTGGTCGAAGCGGTTGCCGAGATGGCGGTCGCGGCGGCCTCCGATGACCCGCGCTTTGAGCCGCTCACAGCCGGCGAGCTTGAACAGACACAGATTGAGATTTCAGTCTTATCGCCGCTGGGGGTTGTGCACCGATTGGATTCGATCAAAGTCGGCCGCGACGGCCTCATGATCAAACTGGATATGCACTCGGGACTGCTACTGCCGCAGGTGGCGGTCGATCACGGCTGGGACTATATTGAATTTCTGGAACAGACCTGCTTAAAGGCTGGCCTTCCCAAAAATAGCTACAAAGACCGATCGGCGCAGATTTACAAATTCACGGCCGAAGTATTTAAGTAATCAGACAGACTCAGCAAATAAGTTTTTCGTTGGGCGGGTCCGTCTTCGGCCCCGCCTTTTTAGCATCAGCAATCGCCACAACAAGGCGTAGCACGGGGCTCCTGCCCTACTTGTTGATCGCACAAATTTCCGCTACCTTGACCCGTCATGGAAGCACCCTGCACTGTCCTTATCACCGGCGCCAATGGATTTATCGGGTCGCGGCTGTGCCGTCGATTTCTCGACGAAGGGTGTGCGGTCTACGCGGGTGTGCGTAAATCCGCTGATTTGTCACTTCTCAAAGATTTAAGAGTAGCATACCGATTCGGCGATATCACCCAGCCGGAAACGCTACCGGCGATGGTAGTCGGTGTGGACTATGTCATTCACAACGCCGGCCTGGTCAAAGCAAAACACGAAGAGCAATTCTTTGCTGTTAACGAACAAGGGACACACAATCTGCTAACGGCTGTCGCCGAGCATAATCCGAATGTGAAACGAGTCGTAGCGATATCGTCGCTGGCGGCCGCAGGGCCATCGCACGATGGTATTGCCGCGAGCGAGTCCGATCCGCCGCATCCGATCACTGTGTACGGCCGCTCTAAGTTAGCCGGCGAGCGAGTAGCGCAGGAGTTCTCATCGCGATTGCCAATCGTCGTAGTACGTCCGCCCGGTGTATACGGGCCGGGGGACAAAGAGATATTCACTTTTTTTCAGACAGTCTATCGCCACCTGAAACCGTGTGTCGGAGACACCAGCCGGAAAATACAACTTGTGCATGTTGACGATCTTTGTCGCGGCGTGTATCTGGCCGCGACACGCGAGACGATTTCGGGGTCAGTTTATTTCATAGCCGAAAACCGGGCGTACGAAATGCGCGAGCAAGTTGCTATTTTACAACAGTCGTGCAGACGAACGGGAATACCGGTGATTGTCCCCGCATGGTTGTTCAAAACGATCGGCTCAATTTCAGAAACGCTTTTTCGATTGGTCGGCGCCACGCCGATGCTCACCCGCGAAAAAGCCAATGAGATTTTGCAGTCGTGGGAGATCAACACCGAGAAGGCCAAGCGTGAACTGGGATTTGAATCGGCCATACCGTTCGCGGAGGGGGCCAAGGGTACATACGATTGGTACATTAAGGAGAAGTGGTTGTAATGATCTCGGCAGGACTGATGGCGGCGTGTGTGGCGGCGGCGGGCGTGTATCTTCTGCTGGTCTCGGTCATTCTATTGAAAATTGAAAACCGGATGGGTTTGACCCGAGGGATTCCGTCGGAACTTCTGGAAACCACCGGTTGGGTCTGGACGGGCTTCACGTTTGTCATGGAATTGATGTTCTACGTGGTCATCCCGACTCTGGCATACAGCTTTTTCTATGTGTTGATGCCCTTCGACGGCCTCCGCGCAGGTATAGCGGCCGGGCTTTTCGCCTTTGTCATGGGGGCGACACCGGCGCTGATGGGGCTTTCGGTGCGAGTGCGTCTGCCGATGCCGTTTCTGCTGTTCCTCTTGCTCTCTGTCCTTCTGAAAGTATGTGGATGTATGTTACTCATAGCGTGGTTATATGCCCTCTGAAATTGCTCCGGTCTTCGACAATGTCAAAATCACTTTTGATAATGTGCGCGATTTGTTCCCGCACACCAAAGATGTCACCTATTTCAATTCAGCGGCAGTGGGGCCGTTCTCAACCCTTGTGTATCAGGCAGTCGAAGATCACTTGCGGATGCGGGTGAGATCAGAAAGAGACGATTCGCATGTGGCCTTCGGCACTGCCGACGAACTCCGCAGGATCTACGCCGGATTGGTGGGAGCAGAGCACCGTCATATCGGCCTTGGATCAAATACCTCGTTTGGATTGAATCTCGCGGCGTATGGTCTTCCGATGCAACCGGGGGATGAGATACTGGTCTCCGACTGCGAATTCCCGGCGGCGGTCTATACGGCGAAAGCGGCGGCCTCGGCGCGCGGGCTGAGTGTGAAATTTGTCAAATCGGTCGACCGGCGGTTTGATATTGATGAATTTGCAGAAGCGATCGGACTGAAATCGCGGATGCTGATGATTTCATTCGTGCAGTTTTTCAACGGGTACAAGAACGATATGGCGGCAATCGGCAAGATTTGCAAGGAACGCGGGCTTTGGTTTGTGATAGACGGAATACAAGGTATGGGACATGAGCCGATTGACTTGCCCAAGGTGAACGCCCATATCTTTACTACGGGTTGCCAGAAGTGGATGCTCTCCCCGCAGGGGTGTGGATTCTTTTACGTGTCAGATGAGGCAAGGGAGAAAATGATGGCGCCATTCATGTCGTGGGTCGGCGCTGACTGGAAAATGCAGTACACCGACATGTTCCATTACGACAAACCGTACTTCGATTCGGCCCGAAAATTCGAACTGGGATATTATGCTGTTCTCAATTTCATGGGGATGCTGGCCGGTGTGAAGCCATTCACCGATCTTGGGATCGACGCAATCCAACAGCACAATCACTCGCTGATTGACCGGTTGGTGACATACATTAACACCAATCCGTACTACCGGGTGACTTCGACACTCAATCCAAAACACCGTACATCGCTGTTTACGTTCTCATGCGACGATCTTGAGAAACTACACAAAGAGCTTCTGGCGCACAAAATCATCTTGGTACGCCGCGAGGGTTCTATCCGGGTGTCGGTCCATTTGTACCACAACGAATCGGATATCGACCGGCTGATCGAAGTAATGGACAAGTTCTCGCGGGGTCAGTGACTTTGTCACGCTTATGGTGAGTCTACCCGATTGCAAGCTACTCATTACCGGCGCCTCGGGCACACTGGGCAAGCAGTTGGTCTACGAGTGTCTTCGCCGAGGGATCAAGCCCGTCGCGATGGTGCGGGCCGGTTCCAACACCGAATATCTCGACGCCCACGGAATCGAAAAGCGGGTGGCCGATATTCGCAACCGGGAAGAAGTCGCCAAGGCAGTCGCCGGAATCGATGCGGTTATCCACTGTGTAGCCTGGGTTAATTTCCGGCAAGATAAGTTCACCCAATTCACGGGCATCAATGTGATCGGTGCGCTTGATATGTACCGTGCGGCGGCGGGCGCGGGAGTAAAAAGATTTGTTCAGGTGTCGTCGGTGGCGGCGGTCGGTGGAAATCCGCGCAATGCCGAAAGCGCCGATCATCCAGTCAATGAGGATTGGATGTTCAACATCGATCATCTGCAAATCCCGTACATGCTGACCAAACATGCGGCCGAGGTCGAGCTGAAAAATGCGGCAAAGCAAAGCGGCCCGGAACTGGTGATTGTCAATCCGTCGATCATGGTGGCCCCCTCGCGCACCGGCGATGATCGCGGGAAAGCGAGCAGGACTTTCGCGAGACCGGTTCTTCCGAGTCTACCTAACTTGGTTAATATCGTGGATATCCGTGATGTCGCGCCATCGATTCTGATGGCCCTCGAAAAAGGTCGGGCCGGTGAACGGTACTTGCTCACAGGCGAAAATATCGTTGTGCGGGAGCTGATCTTAAAAGTCGCCGGCCTGCTGGGCAAGAAACCGATGCTTTTGCGCTTACCAAAATCGTTTTATCTAAATTCGGCGCGTATGGCAGTATTCTGGAACCGGCTGATGGGCAAAGAAAAGATATCCTTCTATCCTGATCTGGTGCGTCTGGCCGATTACAACTGGACCTTTTCAAATGCCAAAGCGCGGGTCGAACTTGGGTTTTCGCCCCGACCGCTGGACGAAACACTTGGTGATCTTCTGTCCAATCGATTCACTGGCACATACATGATGCCGCTCAAGCCGTCCCCCTAAATCCTTGCCAGAATTTCGCTTGCGTGAACAGAAGATAGAAGGTAGATTTGCCTATCTTTCTGGAGGAACGGTATGAAACTCGCATCACGGGTTCTGTTATCTGTCATCACAATCATTTTAATCGCGCTGCCGGTGGTCGCCGAAGAGGGAATGTGGCCGCTGTACATGCTCGACAAGCTCCATTTCGATTCGCTGGCCATGATGGGCCTGCATCTGAAACCAAATGAAGTCTTTAACTCAGCCGGAACAGGAGTCGCTAACGCGGTTGTGCAGGTGGGCGCAACCGGATCGTTCGTCTCGCCCGACGGCCTTTTATTAACGAATCACCACGTTGCCTTTGGAGCTATTCAAGAACAGAGTACACTCGACCGAAATTATCTCCGCGACGGTTTCTACGCTCCCACCTTGAAGGATGAAATTCCGGCGCTTGGGTACAAGGCCTCGGTGACGCTGGCCATTAAAGATGTCACACCACAAATACTGGCGTCGGTCAAGCCAAGGATGAAAGATATCGACCGCTACAAGGCGATTGACCTGGCAACCAAGAAACTGATCAAGGAGACCGAAGCAACCGGCGATGTCAAAGCGCGAGTGGCGGTCATGTACGGCGGCAAGCAATACATGCTCTATACCATGATGGAGATTCGCGACATTCGCATTGTCTTCATACCGCCGGACGCGATTGGGAATTTCGGTGGCGACATCGACAACTGGATGTGGCCCCGCCACTGTGGCGACTTTTCATTCCTGCGGGCATATGTGGCTACCGACGGCAAGACCGCTGAGTATTCAGCACAGAATGTGCCATACCATCCAAAGTCGCATTTGACAGTGTCCACCGACGGAATCCACGAAGGCGATTTTGCCATGACGATCGGCTTTCCGGGGAAAACGTCACGGTATATCAGCTCGCATGAGCTTTCAAACCTCATCAATTTCTACTACCCGAACGCTACGACAACATCGGAAGACCAGATTAGAATAATCAGCGACGCCGGCCGGCGTGATCCGGCGGTTGAACTTCGCATGTCCTCGCGCATGCAGGGACTCAACAACAGCCTGAAAAAGTCGTACGGCATTCTCGAAGGATTCCGCAAGCGGGATGTTCTGACCTACAAACAGGATCAGGAAAAGCAGATGACTGCCTTTTTCGCCACGGACAAGAAACTGCAATCCCAATACGGTACGGTGCTGGCGTCGATTGACAGTCTGTTCAAAGAGCGCCAGCAATTCCAAGCGCGCGATTTCATTTTGGGGAGAATGTCGTTTGGGTGCGACTACCTGCGCCTGGCGTCATCGTTATATCGCTGGACCTGTGAGCGAAAAAAAACGGACCTGGAGCGCGAACGGGGATATCAGGCTCGGGATACCCTGGCCGCCAAAGAGCGGCTGAAAAACGCACAGATCAATTTGGTGCCGCAGGTGGATAAGCTGGTGTTCAAATACTTTTTGAATCGCGTGTTGGCTCTTCCGGCTGGACAGCGCAGTGAGGCAGTTGATCAGTTGGTAAAGGGGCACGAAGGGGATGAGAAATTTCTGGATGAAATGATTGAGCGGATGTATGCCCAGAGCAAAGTCGGCGACTCGGCGGTGCGAATGGCGATGTTCGCCATGAACCAGGACGACCTCGTTGAGACCGGCGATCCGTTTATCCTGTTGGCAAAAGCGCTCAGGCCGGAACTCGACGCACAGCTTTTGCGCGATAAGGCGTTCGACGGCGCTCAGGCGCGGTTGGCGCCGCTTCTGACTATGGCGTATGCCGATTGGCGGCATGATGATATCTACCCCGATGCCAACGGCACGATGCGGCTTAGCTATGGTCAGGTAAGAGGGTATTCGCCGGGCGATGCGGTGACATACTCGTGCGAGTCGGGACTCAAGGGAGTATTTCAGAAAGAAACCGGTGTTGATCCGTTCATTGTGCCGAAAGAACTTACTACCGCTTACAGGTCCGGCGACTTTAGCGCATACGCCGACCCTGCAAGCGGCGATGTCCCGGTGGATTTTCTGACTACCAACGATATTACCGGCGGAAACTCGGGCAGTCCGGTGATCGACGGCAAGGGG
Organism: Candidatus Zixiibacteriota bacterium; assembly: GCA_044227335.1. Classification (GTDB taxonomy): domain Bacteria; phylum Zixibacteria; class MSB-5A5; order GN15; family FEB-12; genus JACRAV01. The sequence goes on from JBGAWZ010000035.1 coordinate 7,186, forward strand.
CGGATGATCGGAATCGCTTTCGACGGCAACTGGGAGGGAGTGGCCTCGGATTATCTGTTCAACCCAACGGTCACACGAACCATCTCAGTTGATATGCGATACATTGTGTACTTGATCGACAAGGTGTATGGTTACGAGAATCTGTTAAAAGAGTTAAAGCCGGAGGGACGCGCCTTGGGCGTTTCGGAGTAGTGAGATTTCAGGCACATCGTCACATGCAAAGCCGGCCGCACTGATTGTGCGACCGGCTTTTATTTTAGCAATTCTAACGGCCGAACTTTCGATCGAGCGAAATCTTTCCCGGGCCGGTGAAGAGCAGGGTCAGGTAGGAGAGTAGATAAACAACGGCCAGCTCTTTTCTCCCCCAGGGATCATCGGCATGAATGACAAAAGCGGCGACTGCCATATTGATGGCAAGCGAGATCGCGGCTAGTCGTGTGAATAGCCCCAGCCCAATTAGCGCCGAGCAGAAAAACTCGGCAAAGACCACCAGCGTCAAACTAAAGACCGGGCCGACACCAAGCGGATCGGCAAAAGTGGCTGATTTTTCTGAAAAGCCTGCGAGTTTCCCCCAGCCATGGCCGAAAAGCATGAGCGCACCAACTCCGAGCCGGAAGACAAGCAGACCCCAGTCGATATTGGTGGCATGACCTGACTTGAATGAACCGAAAAGAAACTGTCGTATTAGCTTTCCCATGTCATCTCCTCAATCGATTGTACACTAGTTTACGGTTGCGGCTGACAAATCAGAATCTAAAATAGTGAATTGGTAAGCCAGACTTGCGCGACTCGAATGTCCTGCGAGGTCAGGCCGTGACCGGCGTTCGATTGATGCAAAGTTGTCTCGGCGTGAGTGCGTTCAAACAGCACTTTGACTCTTTCAGGTTCGTCGGCGGGCATAGTGTGATCTTCAAGACCCGACAATATGCAAATCTTTTTGCCGGAAAGATCAGGGAGTTCTTTCGGTTGATACGGTACCATCGGACGCAAGAGACAACATCCGGCGAGTAAATCAGGCCGAGCCAGCATGAGCGCCGATGCGATATTAGCGCCGTTGGAATATCCCACCGCGATAACCGGACTGCCATCGACCGAGTAGTGAGTCAGGGCCGTTGCCAAAAACTCGGCCAATTCATTGGCGCGGAATTTGAGGTCGTCAATATCGAATACACCGTCACTCAATCTGCGGAAGAAACGCGGCATGCCGTTTTCGAGCACTCTTCCCCTCGGCGAAAGGAGAGCCGCACCGGGGAGAAGTGTCTGCCCCAGCTCAATCAAGTCATCTTCATTTCCGCCTGTGCCGTGTAGGAGCAACAGCACCGGCAAAACCGGTTTGGTTGCTGGAACAAAGCGGTGTGTAAAATCGAGTGTTGGGCTGGTCATGCGCAGTAGTCAAGCTTTCGGAATGACAATAGGCGGAAGACGCTTCGAAATTCGTTCGCGATCTGGCTCCATCCAGGGCGGCAGTTGAAGTTTGTGTCCAAGCTGGTCGACCGATTCGTCGACACCGAATCCCGGCGGGTCGGTTGCAATTTCATAGAGCACGCCTCTCGGTTCGCGGTAGTAAATCGAGTGGAAATAATTCCGATCGATGACCGGTGTCACGTTGATCCCTTCAAGCCTGATCTTCTCCCGCCATTCGATCTGGCTGGCGTCGTTTTCGACCCGCCACGCGATGTGATGCACCGAACCGGCCGAGGAAACACCGGGGGAAATATTCTCGCGAAGATCCAAATCGACCACCGCCTTCGATTCACCTGAGCCGACTGACAACCGCAGTCGTTCGTTGCCCTCGGAAACCCGGTTCAATTCCATGGTTCCGGCCAACAACTTTTGGGTGGATTGTAATCTTAGCGATGCGAGCGTAACACCGTAAAAGCCGCGCAGTGTATGTTCGGCTGGCACAAAATTGCTATCAAACGCGGCTCGAAGCTCAGACGATTTATTGGCGACCAGCTCGATACGCATGCCGTCGGGATCGTCGAAGGCGATCACCTCTTCATCAAAGCGCGCGAAGGGACCGTCGAACGCGATACCAGCGCGTGCAAGCCGGTCAACCCAATACGAAATCGACTCGGGCGCGATCGCGTACATGACAGCCGTGATCTGCCCGCGCCCCGGCTTGCCGCGGGAGGCATCGGGGAAGGGGAAGAAGGTCAGGATTGTGCCGGGAGAGCCGGTGGTATCGCCAAAATAAAAGTGGTAGGTGCCGGGTTCGTCGTAATTGACGGTCTGTTTGACCAGACGCAGTCCAAGCGTTTTGACATAGAAATCGATATTTCGCTGGGGGTCTGATGCCAGCGCGGTGATATGATGTATGCCGAGAAGCGGATTGGCCGAACTCATATATGTACCCCAATTTGGATCATGGTAGTCCATAGAACGGAAATGGGGGAGAGGGAGTTCCTGAGGGGGGATACTCGCGAGTTCGCGGAGGAAAGCCGACAACGTAGCTTGGCAACGCTAAGGCCAAATGAGTATTTGAAAAGACTACTTGAGAAGGAGCATCTTACGGCTGGCGCTGTAGTCTGGGGTCGTGAGGCGGTACATGTATACTCCAGAACTGACTCTCATTCCATCATCAGCGACACCCTGCCAAACAAAAGTGTGTCGCCCCGCCGACAAGTGATCTTTCGATAGCCATTTGATATGTCTGCCCAGTATGTCTACGATCTCAACTTCAACTTGCGCCGGCTCAGGCAAGTCGAATGATATGGTTGGCGAAAGATCATCCCATTCCATAACTGCCCATTGGCAGTATTCACATGGAAAATAACGCGGTGCCGAAAACCAGTTACCCGGTGAAGTCAATGGCGACTCACTAAGCGGGCCGGTAATCGCAATCGCACAACTCTCGGCGGAGCAATGCTCCATTCCCGAAGCAAAGTTGGAATAGTAAAATGGTTCTCCGGTGGACCAGCTCCATTTCGCCGTAGCTGAATCTTTGCCGGCAGTCCAGAAGCCGTCAGATATGCTGGGTGAGCTCAGTCCTGCGAGTATTTGATGAAGAACAAATTCGTTTTCCTGTTGCGACTCAATAGACGCGAGATGAGCTCTATTCCCACTATTAATCTGACGAGAAACTTCGGTGGTGGCGTTCGTCCATGTCAGCTGTAATGGGAGTACTGCGTACCAGTGTCCATTGCCTCCGTCTGAGACGGACCACTGGGCAAGATTTACCTGTAAGGGTTCGAAGCCCTCCGGTGTCACTTGCAGACTAGCTGCCGAAGACAGCACTTTCGGCGTACAAGTCGCACAGTAGGCATATGCCTCAAGACGAAAGTAGTAGGTGTTTTGGTTGTATAGGCGGGTCCCCGATAACGAATCTCGTGTGATTTCGAATGAGTGTACGATGCCGTTGTTAGTACCAAATCGGACCGGAATGTACTGTATCTGACCTATATCAGGATTGAAAACTCGTTCCCAAATTGTATCGACACTGTTCACCAAATCCCAATTCATCACGCGTCTCCACGGTCCCCAGGGGGTACGAGCCTGCAATAGGGTGTAGCCTTCGAACTTGAAATCGGGATCGTATGTTATCTCCCAGTCACTGTTCCACTGAAGCTGGATTTTGCGGTTGAGGGCAGTCGCGGTGAAAAACCCGTACATCGGTGCCACACTATTGAACGTGTCTCGTGCAGGTTGATCTTCCAAATCCCCACGACCTTGACTGACTGAAACAGACACCATAGCGGCGGCGATTGTCAGGAATATTGCAATTCCGATCCGAATAAACTTCACGAACGTCTACTTTCCACATGGACTACTATATCGATGTAAGATATCATAGATTGCCAACATGTCAAGCCAAGTGTTGACACCGTTTATGGAACAAAGTAGCCTGCATTGCCGTTCTGAATACTGGTGGCTTGAGCAAGTATCTCCGATAGAGTATCTTGTCTATGGCAAGTCGTCGGGTGAGGACACCTGACGGCACACGGTTCTTTGACATCTGGAGACGATACGCGGCCTTGTGCCGTGCTCGTCTTACCAACTGAGAGCTTTGCAGTTGATGCAACGGCGGGTAAACTCAACTAAGTCTCGATGCACTCGAGGGAAAATCGAAGGCGCGAGATTTAGTTACCAGCCGCTACGGCATACGACACAGCGAAGCTCCCGGTCTAGCTTTGCTGGGGGTGACCTGGTTTCGACGGGTATAGTGTGGGGTTGTTGGCGTGCCGAGGTTGTCTGGGTCCTCGTTAAATAACCGGGCAAACACACAAATGGCGAGAATAACTACGCCATGGCTGCCTAATCTAACCGATTAGTGGCACAGCCCGTCGTGCCTTGACTTTGTCTTCGAGTCAGGGACACGGCGTCGTTAAGGGAGACTCGGTGGCCCGACGCCGTTGACGGCCGCCTAAACACAACGGCTGGTTTTAGTCGTGGCCTGTCGATCGACAGCGGCTAAAGCGAGAAAAAGAAAGATCGACTACGCATGTAGATGACGGCCTGGCGTTATGCTCGGACGGGGGTTCGATTCCCCCCACCTCCAATTTATAACTAATTATCTAACAATGAATTACGAAACGGTCGGGGGTATAATACCCCCGTCCGTTTGGTTTATCTTATTGAATTACAGTAGCTTAATATCTTCCATGTCCTCGGATTGTAGTCACAATTGATTCAATGGCATGAGACGGCGACTTCCACTCCATGTTTGAATGCTAGTACACCGGCAGAACCCTCCACTAGCTAGCGACAACCGCATCACTTCAAGACTCATATTCGGCTGCCGTGACTTCTAGGATCAGTTTATTTGGAATCTTAGATTTACGTTTTCTCTTCGGTGCGGCCACTCGGTCGAGAGTTTTGCAAAACGACTGCTCCAGCGATCACCGTTCTTCAGTTGATTATTCGCTGTCCAGTGCATTCATTTACTCGGTCACAATTTCAATGTGCGGTGGTTGACGGCCAAAGGATTCTTGCGACAGCATGCACCAACAAATGCCGGAGATACTAGGATGATCATACCCACTATTCTATTGCTGGGAGCACTCTTAGCGGATATGCACGCTCTTTCACCTGAGCTGGAAACGTTTTTACAGGAACGAATTGAGTTTTCGCAGAAGGACTTGAAGGCGCTGGAACAGGGAAAAGTCGTGACTAAGCTACTCGATACCGAGAAGAAACCGGAGGTGGCAGTCTTCGGGATTATGCATCTGAATATGCCTGTGAGTTTCTACTTAAGCAGGTATCGAGATATCGAGTCATTTATGCGATCCAGCCAGGTGGCAGAGATAGCGAGATTCAGTGATCCTCCACAGAAAGAGGACTTGCGCGCGCTTACACTCGAACCCGAAGAGATTCAGGCTATCAGAGAGTGCGAAGCCGGTAAGTGCAATATGAAACTGCCGGCTGAAGTGATATCACGCTTCAAGCACGATGTAGACTGGTCAGCTCCAGATCACGATGAACGGGTCACAGAGATGATCAGAAACATACTGATCGGCTATATCAGTGCCTATCAGGTCGGGGGAAGTGCCGCCATGGGACAATATGACGACCAAAAGTACCCACTAAGACTGGAAGATGAATTTCATGAACTGCTCCAAGAATCGGATTATCTCTACGAATACGTACCCGAATTCTACAAGTACCTGGAAGATTACCCTCAGTCCGAATTGCCTGGCGTGGAAGACTTCATCTATTGGAGTGAAAAGAAATATGACAAGTTGAGGCCGATAGTAAGCATTAATCATGTCACAATATTCAGGAGGCCCGAGGGAAGAGCTCATGTGCTGATCGCGTCCAAGCAGATATATGCCAATCACTATTTCGAAGCCTCATTTGAATTGACTGCACTGGTAGAGGCACAGTCAGATGCTGATAGCTCCGGCTTCTATGTGTTGTATTTCAACCGTTCTCGTTTTGATACGTTGCGCAAGGGAGCCCCTCCAGGGATGAAGGGCACAATCAGAAGCGAAGTGCTTAAGAAGATTGATCAGGAAATGAATTCCGCCAAAGCGGAACTCGAATACTTCTATCGTGCGTCGAATCCTCATACTGGGGAGTAGATGGCACGGCATCAAGCAGTATAATCCCAGCTCCAGTAGAAGGCTGTTTGGGCTCCACGGCACTCCACGACATGGTCACAACAACGTCTATATACACATAATAATGAAAGCATTTTGGCAGGGCAGTCAGGTTTCGTAGAAAATAGGGGATATTTGCTCATTCATTCGCCATTGTGCCACAACATGTTACAAGTATTTTCCGGGCGATGCCATAAAATTGTCGATTTTTTGCTAAATTTCTCTTGACAAACACCGAAATATTTGCATGTATATACATGTTTAAAGAAACGATGAGGTTACTGGATTGACGGCAAATGAAAGCAGGTGAAGTCAAGTGAGTACGAAGGCTCGATCAAATCAGACAGAGATGCCAAGAACAGTTGCACTCGCCTGGCTGAGTACCCGTCGACAAGCAAAGAAGTGGCTAGTCAATATGGAATACGATTTGACCTATGAGCAGATTGTCTGCCTGGAAGAACTGGGACGACAGGACGGACTCGAGTTGGGGGAACTGGCTAAACATATAGATAGGGAGCGTACTACC
>JBGAWZ010000508.1:0-2144 GCA_044227335.1 Candidatus Zixiibacteriota bacterium
CGTTACCGGTTTGCGCCGGAAACGGGGGCTTTGGGCAAAACTCAGTCTGTCGTAATCGAGTCTTAGTTGCCGACCATGGTGGCGCCGAGGAAACTCAGCACCTGGCTGATCGGATTGGCGATAGCGGTGCTGGAACTGCCGGCGAACAGCAATCCAACCGCTTTTGCGTTAGTTGTAACATCCTGCACCATGAGCGATCCGGAATCGCCGCTGTTTAGGAATCTGCTACCAGTGTTGCGCACAACGATCTGGCCGGTGTAGGTCTTGGTGAACGCGACTCCGCCGGCGCATTCGTTTTCATACTGCACACTGACAGTCGCGTTCAGGCCGGTGATCCTGCTCCGGGTCAATCCGGTGGTACGACCACTCTTCTTCACATTCATGTTCACCGCCGGAGCGATGGTTGTGGCCGAGATAGTGCCAATACCGAGAATCGAACCGGTTGAGCTGACCATCCCGGAAACAACCTGCGCGATAGCGCAATCGGTGTTGCTTCCCGGGAGGGACTTTATTCCCGAAAGGGTCGCGACATTCTGTGCGGTCGCGGCGTTGCAGTTTACATCGATCAAGCCGGGTTGAATTACGGGGTCGCCGGCTTGGGCAACGCGGCTATTGCCGCCGTTGACGATGTCGGCTTCGAGCACGTGGTAGTTACTCAACACATACTGCTGTCCACCCTTGAGTACGAGCGAGCCGAGCGTTCCGCCACAGCAATACCCGTTGGCAAGGTCGTAGCGCCAGCCACCCGAAGTTCCTAGTTGAATCGGCGGGGTCTGCTTGGCGGTGTTGCCGGCCATAGCGACGATCTTACCGGTAACTTCAACTTTGACCGGCATGCCGTCGAGGGTAACCGGGGCCGTGCGGGCCGCGGCATCATCTTCGACAAGAACAAGCACAGCGGGCTGACCGTTGTCATCAAGACCGACCGCAGTACCGATCACACCCTTTTGCGCCATCAGGCGAGCCGTGTGACGCTCCTGAATCTTCATGGCCGAAAGGATGCGCGGATTGTCCATCGTCAGACCGGCATCGTAGCTCAAGTCAGACGAGGTGGTCGGAGTCGAGTTCTGGGAACATCCCCAGAAAATCATCGTGAACGCCAAAATTGCGGTGAGCACCAGCAGGGTGCTGTGCCGACGTGTCAGTGAACGACTCATATGAGTGCTCCTTGTGAGGTTAGAAGTGGACAGACTGCTACCTGTTGACTATTGTTTTCGATTTACTGCGATCGTTGATTCCGACTCAACCTAATTCGCTCAAGAAGATGAATCATCCGAATTGTGTCAAGGCAAAAACCGCCAGGACCGGGCGGATCACAAAAAAAATCCGAGAGGTGATTACTAACTTCAGATGTGACTAGGTGGGTTCTTGTTTCGTGAGCATCGTAAGTTGAGCAAGAATAGCGGTAACTGCATATTCAACTCGTAAAGTCCACGGGCCGAGCGTCACACCGACAAAGTGTTGTTGTTCAAATAGTCCGCGCTCGAAATCGACCCAGCCGCCCTCCGGCCCTATGGCCACGACTATGTGACTATTGTCACAATCCCCCTTCAGAGATCGAACTGTGTGAGTCCCTCGTGGGTCAATTAAGAGGCGCCGCCGGTTTGCCGCCGAACCAAAAAGATCATTAAGTCGATCTTCCACGAAAGGTCGAAAGAGCGGCTCAAACCAGATCTTCGGCGGCGCTGTGAACCCGCCCTGTGACAAGCCTTCGATCAGATGCGGCCGTGCGCCGTCGGGGGTCAGAAGTGGTGACGAAAGATAACTCTTATCGCTCCGATTGGCGCGGACAAAGCAGATGCGCCGCACACCCATCATTGCTGACACATACAGCACCTTGCGCATGATCTTGGGTCGGGATACTGCACAAATGAGATCAACGGCTGGGGAAATCGCCTTCGGTGTCTCACCGATTCGACACTGCAATTCGACTGAGCCTGGCCCGATGGCGATGACTTCGCCCGTTCCGCAGTCGCCGTCGAGAATACCAATTCTGACTTCTTGACCCGGCTCAGCCCGCAAGACCGATCGTATGTGTTCTGCCCGCTCATCCCGCAAAATACAGCGCTGGTTCTCATCAAGGTCTTCGGCTGTCAAAATGATCAGGTTCATACATTAGCCGATGATACTACCGGAATGCCCAC
>JBGAWZ010000509.1:0-2138 GCA_044227335.1 Candidatus Zixiibacteriota bacterium
CCCTAACTATCGGCATTGTCGGGCTGGCGCTGGCGGCGATCGGTTTCTTTACCGACCGGGAGCATTTCTTCTACGCCTATCTGACTGCGTTTACCTTCTGGGTGACCATTTCGCTGGGTGCGCTCTTTTTCACGATGCTCCAGCATCTGACGGGGGCGTCGTGGAGTATTGTCATCCGCCGGATTGTAGAAAATCTCATGGCGCCTCTGCCGTGGATGTTTGTCCTGTTCATCCCGATCCTGTTTGGTTTGCACGAGTTATATCACTGGTCGCATCCGGAGGCAGTCGCCAGCGACATCTTACTGCAGAAGAAGTCAGGATATCTCAATCCGACATTCTTTACGATTCGCGCCGTGATCTACTTTGTGATCTGGTCGGGACTGGCCCATCTACTGTACAAAACCTCGACCTCACAGGACAGCGGGCATCGCGAAGAACACTGGAAAAAGCTCAAGGCGATCAGTGCGCCCGGGATGATCATTTTTGCAATTACCACCACCCTGGCCGGATTCGACTGGCTGATGTCGCTTGAGCCGCACTGGTACTCGACGATCTTCGGTGTCTACTTCTTTGTCGGCGGACTTTGGACTGTGCTGGCGGTGATCGCGATTGTGATATCGCGGCTACAAAAGCACGGCATTCTCAAGAACGAAATCACGGTTGAGCACTATCACGATGTCGGGAAGCTGATGTTCGCTTTCACGATCTTCTGGACCTACATCGGGTTCTCTCAGTATTTCCTGCAGTGGTATGCCAATATTCCCGAAGAGACCATTTGGTATCTCAATCGCTGGGTGGGATCGTGGAAAGCGGTCAGTATGGTGATTTTGTTCGGCCACTTTGTCATTCCATTCACTGTCCTGATTTTCCGCGGCGTCAAGCGCTCACCCAATTTGTTGTTTTATTTCGGCATTTACTTCATGGTGATGCACTGGGTCGACCATTACTGGATGGCGTTTCCGACGCTCAACACCGACGGCGCGCATTTTAGCTGGATCGAAATTGCGACCACGCTCGGAATCGGCGGCATATTCGTCTGGGCCTTCTGGAGCAAACTGGTGAAAAACCCGGTTTTGCCGGTAGCGGATCCAAAGTTGGGTGAGTCACTGAATTTCAAGAATATGTAGGATTATTTGATGTCGCACGATACTCACAGCCACGGCGGATACGAAAAGAAGGATGTCAATGTCCCGATGTTGATGTGGATCAGTATCGGGGTGGTGGTGCTGATTGTGTTTAGTGTGTTGTTTGTACAGCAGTATGTGACGATGGAGACCGAGCAGGCGGCCTATGAAATCCGGCTCAAGCCGGATAATCCGCAACTGCTGGATTTGCAAGCGCACGAACTGAGTGAACTGGCGGCGACCAAGGTTCTTGATTCCGCCAAAGGTCTGTATCAGATACCGATTGAGCGGGCGATTGAGCTGACAATCGAACAATACAAAATTGACCAGAAAACTCCCGTATCCGCAGGGAGCGCAACAAGATAAGTGAAGCAAGCGCCGAACCTTTGTTGGCGGCGACTGTTGTAGAAACGCGTATGCAGATAAGTGTGAAAACCAGATTATGTTGGTCTGTTGTGGCGATGCTCCTTGTGGCGCCGTGTCTATCAGCGCAACAGGTGACCGCTCCCACCGGCGATCTGGCGAAAATCGATATTGTCGAACACTTGGGTGCGCGAATTCCGCTCGATCTGAAATTCAGCGATGAGTCGGGGCGGAATGTGACGCTCCGCGATTATTTCGGCAAGGGGAAACCGGTTCTGCTCACGCTCGGATACTACGAGTGCCCAATGCTGTGCAATCTGGTATTCAACGGTGTCGCCGACGGTGTCCGGAGTCTACAGTGGACACCCGGTGATCAATTCACCATGCTCACCGTGAGTATCAATCCCAAAGAAACCAGCACACTGGCCGGCGCCAAAAAGCAAAACTACCTGAAGTACATGCATCGCCCGGAAAATTCAGCCGACTGGACATTTCTGGTTGGCGAACAGTCGCAATCGAAGGCGCTGGCCGACGCGATCGGCTTTACCTATGTGTATGACGAATCGACCGGTCAATACGGTCACGCCGCGTGTGCGTATGTCCTGACCGAGGACGGAACCATCGCCCGGTACCTATATGGAATCGAATTTC
>JBGAWZ010000510.1:0-2137 GCA_044227335.1 Candidatus Zixiibacteriota bacterium
GTACCGACATATTGATGCCGTTCATGACGTAGGTATTGATCCATCCCGGCAGATTGTCACTGATACCGCGCAGAAGTGCTTCGCCCATTGGCACCCGCCAGAGCATGACCAATGAAGCGGTGATAAGCAGAAGTGTCGCCTCTGCACTGCGTGCACGGAACGCGCGGTAAGCGGCTGATGCGATATAAAAGGCCAGCACCGCAAACACGGTTTGGCTCATTGGTGTCGCGAGATAGGTGAAGATCCAATCGTAAATCGAGCCGGAATCACGACCGGCGAGCATGGCGACCGATGGCGGCAACCAGCTCTTGGGCGTGAGCGCGGGGATAAGCATCACAAAGACTGAGATCACCGTAAGCAGATTGTACCCCCAGCCGCCTTTGCGCATAGAAACAACCCGCCAGTTCACGCGGACAATCGACGCCGCACCCAGTAGGAACGAAAATCCGGAGATTATCGAACTCCAGATCAGAAGTTCCTGCGAGGCCCGCCCCAAAATGGTCCCTTCACTTTGGAAGAAGAAGGCGGCCAGCATGACCAGCCCGGACAAGAATGCGACAATCAGAGGTACCGTGGTTCTCATTGTACCTTAAACCAACTGTGGTAGGTTTCCGCAGAACCGAACATCATGAGGATAACGCCGAGTATGATGAGAAATACGACAATCAGCTTGAAGAAATCCTGTCCTTTGAGTCCGCCCAACAACAGCGATTCGTGCGAGAGATATGCCGAGGCGGCGTACAACTCTTCACCCATGAGTGTATAGTCGCACGCGGCAATAAAGAACGGCAGTTGTTCGGGTTGGGCAGTCCCCGCAATCTGAATGGAACCGGCGGCATTGCCGGTTTCGGCGATCACCAGAGACTCGGCGAAAAATGCTCCCATAAAAATATTGGCCGCGGGCCGCTCGCGCATCAGCATGCCGTTGACCGTGGAAGCAAAAGCCATCTGGTCGCCAGCGACATACCTAACAGTATCTTTGTTGTACGAATCGGCGCGGCCCGCCTCGCGGTAGGCCTGTTCTACTACTTCTTGTCCGGCCGCCAAGACGAGCGGGTAGCGGACTGGAACGATTAGCGGAGTTTCGTATTGCGCGGTGATTTTTGCTACTCGCCCGAGAATCGAAACTCCGGCAATTGTTTCGATTTCGTCGATTTCCTGAAGTCCGGGAATAAACAGAACCGGCTTGCCCATTTCGGTTGCGCGGCCGACGGCTTCTTCGATGGCGTCCAATCCGGCCATTCTTCGGATGTAGAGCGATTTCCCCTGTTTGGCTCGCTGGGTGAAGAAGAGCACGGCTGACGCAAAGACGACAATGGCAATCAGCGCGTTGATCCGGTCGACGCGGAAATCCGATTGCGTTGTTGCCGGTTGGTCCTGGGCAAATGCTGTCCCTGACCATAAAAGAATCAGGACCGCTATTATCAACGCCGATAATCCTGTCTTATGTCTCAACTCGATCGTCATGTCGGATCAATTTCGTGCGTCGTCATCACTTTAGAATTTGCTCGGGCCATATACTACGACGCGCCGGCCGATTTCAGCCGGCGCGTTTCAATTCATGTCAAAAGCCGCTGTCCCGCTGGGTCGCGGTCAGCTTTCGGGGTCGGTCAGGCCGACACCAACGCCTTCTTGAGTTTCTCTATGGCATCGACGGGGGTCGGGTCGACTTCGTTCAGTATCGCCAGATAGTAAGAAACGAAATCCCCGTACTGAATCAAGGAGAACATCCGTTGGAGCGGGGTCTCACCTGTCGATTCGATTTCGATAACCGGGACACCGAGGTTTTCGATTATTCCCCGGACAATATCCATCCGCCGCTTGATGCGCGGGTGATCGTCAGCGTCATGCAACTGAATGACGACCAGGTGCTTGGCCATCGGTTTGATTCTATCTGACCAGCCGACCAACTCATTGTGGTTAAACTCGGCGTACTGGTTGACAAAGGCGAGTGTCTTGCTGTTTTCGCAGAGCTGGCCTTTCCACCGAACCCCGACGCTGTCGGTCAGTGTGGGGCCGCAGTAGATAATCGGAATTTTGCCGTGAACGTGCGTCGCCACAAATTTAGCGGCGTTGTCGCTGGCCGGGAGATCCTCGATATGCAATTCCCGCTCGTGCTTGAGCCATTCGATTGTCG
>JBGAWZ010000511.1:0-2127 GCA_044227335.1 Candidatus Zixiibacteriota bacterium
GAGCCGGGTGAGCAAGGACTGCAATTCCACCGACACGATGCACCAGATCAAACGCTTCTTTTGGAGCGAGCATGTACTTGGGGACATAGGCCGGCCCGCCGTTGCCGATATATTTGTAAAAGGCCTCTTCGTATTGTTTGGTCAGGCCGAGCGAGTGCAAAGCTTGTGCGATATGGGGGCGGCCGATCACGCCGTCGAGCGCAGTTTTCTTCACATCGTCAAAGGTAATGCCCAGACCCAATTTTTGCAACCGGGCAACGATCTCTTCCCCGCGTTCGCTACGCTTGCGCTGATAGAAATCGAGTGCGTCGTTAAATTCGCGATCTTCAGGATCAAAACAATAGGCGAGAATGTGAATGTCGTCGTTTTCGAGTCGGACCGAAAGCTCGGTGCCGGAGATAAGTTCGGCGTCGCCAGAGACACGCAAGGCATTCACCTCGCGCCATCCGGTGACGGTATCATGGTCGGTGACGGAAAAAACGGTGAGTTCGGCCGATCGCACTTTGGCCAGCAGTTCAGCCGGCGTCAGCACACCGTCGGAGTGATTGGTGTGCATGTGCAGATCGATTTTTGATTTCATCCCAGTACGGATTCGACATGACGGCGTATTTCGTCGGCGACTGTCAGCGCGTGAGTACGCACAGTCTGCACCTCGCGCCGCATGCCTTCGACATACGGCTGATCTTTCAGTGTGCCCAGATTGATCCGGACGTTATACCCCGCACCTTCGACCGCTGTATGACCCATAAGGCCGGCCACGCCGGCATCGGATAAGGAGTTCTGATTTCCTTTGATTGCGACAACTTTGGCTAAATGGAGGACTTCGAGAGTTGTTTTCATCACTGTGAGTGGCACTTCGGCGGCATGCTTGGTCGCGCTTTCGATCGCGGCGTCACGGACAGACACTTCTTCGGGGGTCGACTTGGGGAGCTTGAACGCGTCCATCACGGCGGTGAAAGCCTTTTTGTCGTCATCGATGAGTTTCTCAAGTTCTTTGCGGAGCGTGTCGGCCCGGTCGCGGATATCGGAGAGTTCGTCTTTCACTTCGGCATATTGCTTTTTCGATACCGTCAACCGGCAGACCATCGCAGTTAAGGCCGCCGCGAGAGCGCCGGCCGATGCAGATACCGAGCCACCGCCGGGAGCGGGAGCCGAGGATGCCACTTGATCATAGAAACTCTCTTGCGGCGGCAGGCCGAATGTGCCGGCGGCTTTCAATTTCTCTTCGAGCAGTTGCTCTTTAGAAAAGTTCTCAAGCTGGAGATAAAAGTCGGCCGATTGCAAAATCGCTTCGGTTGGCACCAAACCGACTATCTCGGACGAAGTGACCGCAACACCATACCGCTCTGCCTCGCGCTTGATCGTTTCGAAAACTCGAAAGAGGGGCGTTTGCTGGTAGTTGGTCATGTTCATCGAGACTTGTACCTGATTTCGTTCTTTGATCTCAAAGCCCAGCGCTTTGACAAAGCGGTACCCGCCGCGAAGATTTCGAACGGAGTCGGCGATTTTGTCGGCAATCCATTTTTTGTTGGTATTGAAATAGACGTTATACGCCACCAGCGGAAAGCGCGCGCCGATAGCAGTCGAGCCGGATTTGAGATTCATCTTCGCCGGACCGTAGTCGGGCTTGCGATTGCCGTCGGTTTCGATACTATCCCGAATGCCTTCGTATTCGCCCGTGCGAACGTTGGCCAGATTTTTTCGTTCGGTCTTTGTCGCGGCGCTCTCATACAGGTAAACAGGAATCTGTAGTTCTTCCCCGACTCTACGGCCAAGTTGGTTGGCCAGTTCGACCGCATCGTCGATCGTCATTTCCGAAAGCGGAATAAATGGGCAGACATCGCAGGCGCCCATGCGCGGATGCTCCCCCTGATGGGTGCGCATGTCGATCAGTTCGGCGGCTTTCTGATAGCCACGAAAGGCCGCTTCGACCGCCACGTTGGGGTGGCAGACAAAAGTCACAACCGCACGGTTGTGGTCGCCGTCCATTTCGCGGTCAAGAAGCGAAACGCCTTCAACGGAAGTAATGGCAGAACAGATGGCGTCGATCACCTCGGCGCGACGTCCTTCGGAAAAATTCGGTACACATTCGACTAATCTACTCACAGCACTTGCTCCATTTACATA
>JBGAWZ010000512.1:0-2126 GCA_044227335.1 Candidatus Zixiibacteriota bacterium
CCGACCGTGGCTCTGCCGAAGAATACCGCCGAGTCGCGCAACAACTCGGCTACAGCAACTGCTGGGTGGTGCCCGTGACTATCGGCATTGTCGAGGCCTCACCGCTTTACGATTCACTTCGCGCGCCGCTCGACTCGGTCAACAAAAACGACTCCACTAATTCGCATGTCGGTGGGAAGTAACATGTCAGCGCCAGTGGTAGCTTTGGGCGATCATCAGTCAATCCTTTCAGCGGCGCGAGTTGTCGCCGACGGCGGTCTGGTGGTCGCACCGACCGAGACCCGCTATGGAATATTGGCGCGAGTGGAAAGTGAAGTCGCGATACAACGATTATTTGACCTCAAAGGGCGAAAAGTACAAAACCCGACTGCCGTATTTGTTGCCGCCAAGTCGCAGATCGGCAGACTGGCGTTGGTTACGCCTATTGCGCAGGAATTGAGCGAGACATTTCTCCCCGGCCCGCTTACGCTGGTGCTGGAATCGCGCGTTGACTGGCACGCGCCGCTGGTGGTTGATGGCAAAATCGGCATCCGATTGTCATCATCGGCGCTAATCCAACAATTAGTGGAGGCAGTCGAGTCACCCCTCACCGCGACGTCGGCTAACCTTACCGGTGAACCGGATCGTGAGACAATCGCCGACATTCAAAAAGACTTTGGCGAGCGGATTGATTTGTATATCGATGGCGGGCGACTAACCGGGCCTGTGTCGACAGTGGTCGAGTGTATCGGCCAATCGTATCGCATACTTCGCGCCGGTGCTATTTCAATAGAAGAGATTGAGCAAATCGCGGGGCGGGCGTAAGACTATGGCCGATCCCTTTGTTATACTGTTTGTCTGTACCGGGAATACCTGCCGTTCGCCTATGGCTTCGGCGGCCCTCAGAGTATTGCTCGAAAAAGAACGCCCCGGCACGTACGAAGTCATCTCAGCCGGTACCGGAGCCACCAACGGATTCCCCGCGACCATGTACGCCAACGAAGCGGTCAAAATCTGGCACGGCGACCTATCGGGCCACAAGTCACAGCAGTTGTCGCGGTCACTGGTTGATCGTGCCCATCTGATTCTGGCAATGACCCCCGAGCATTACCGGGACATCCTGAAATGGGCGCCGTCGGCCAAAAACAAAACCTGCTTGTTCAAGAACTTCCCCGATCCCAGCCCCCGCGGCGAACCGGTCGACGACCCGATTGGTCAGTCGCTCGAGCGGTACAACGAGACTTTTTTGGAAATAGGCGAATATTTGGGCAAGCATCTGTCACAGATTGTACAATTGATTGATGAGCATCATGCGAACGGGTAAACGATTTTTCCTGCGGTTTGTCCTGCCGTTTTTCCTGCTTTCGCTGGTGGGGGGAGTGTCGTATTTGGTCAGTCTCGGGCTGGGACCGTCGAATGTCACCGCCGAAACCTCCACCGATCCCGCTGTGGATACCGCCCTTGGACGAGAGATTGACAATGTCGCCTTTGGCGTGGGGGAAAAGCTCTCCTTTGATATCAATTACGGATTCATAAATGCCGGCACCGCCACCATGGAGGTCAGCAACCTGATTGAGTACGAGTCGCGCCCCTGCTACCAAATCACTTCGCGTGCCAACTCCAACAAGTTCTTCTCCAGTTTTTACAAAGTGGAGGACAAGATCGAGACTATTGTCGATGCCGTCGGACTGTTCCCCTGGCGATTTGAAAAACATTTGCGCGAAGGCGGCTACAAGGCCGACCGCCTCTCCGTATTTGACCAGAAGAATACACGCGTGATCGACGGCAAGGACACTACCGCAGTGGAGCCGTATTGTCAGGATGCGCTTTCGGTGCTCTACCTGATTCGCACTGCCAAGCTCACGGTCGGCGAATCGGTCTTTGCCCACAACTTTGTCGACGGCAAGAAGGTAAATCTTGAGGTCCGCGTGCTCAAGAAAGAAAAAGTAACAGTCAGCGCCGGGACTTTTGATTGTCTGGTGGTCGAGCCGCTGACGTCGTCCGTGGGTGTATTCAAGAACGAAGGCACACTCAAAGTCTGGCTGACCGATGACCGCCTCCGCCTCCCGGTCCTGATGAAATCGAAAATTCTGGTTGGTTCGATCTCTGCTGAACTGACCCAGTATCAACTCGGCGAAATCACCGAG
>JBGAWZ010000513.1:0-2124 GCA_044227335.1 Candidatus Zixiibacteriota bacterium
ACAGCGACACTCTACAGGCGCGTGGCGGCACCGGGTCATTTGGCTGGACTCAGCTCTCGGGCGCGCTTCCGACCGGATTGACTATGAGTAGTTTGGGGAGAATTACAGGAACAACTACCGACACCGGCAACTTTGTCTTCACCGTTCGCGCGAAGGATAACGGTTCCAGCCTGGCCGACACCGCGACCTTCACCCTACGGGTCAATCCGGTCAGCCTCGTTCCGGGAAATGTCGACATGACGGACAATGTCGATATCGCCGACCTGACCGCGTTGATCGGGTACTTGTATCTGGGTGAACCCAAACCTCCGGTTGGGGCAACTTGTGACGTCAACAATGACTGCAATTTGGACATTGGCGACATCACCGATCTGATCGCATATCTGTATCTTTCCGGGCCATCGCTGGTACTTGGCTGTGCGCCGTGACGGAGCCTCGTCATCTATGACTTCAGAAACCCCCGGAATCGGGGGTTTCTTATTGCCATTCAGACGGATCGATTGTAGTTGAAGAGGGCCTCGAAAACTGTTAGTTTCCCTTGAATCAGCGTCCGGGCAGAAGTACACATCGGCGTAAGGAACGCAATGAATCGCAAACGACCAGAAACATTTCATATCTCGACCTACGGTTGCCAGATGAATGCCGCCGATTCTTCGACCCTGTCATCCACGCTCGTGACCCGCGGGTATCGGAAAGTCGACGACGAGTCGACCGCCGATCTCATTGTGCTAAATACCTGCTCAGTGCGCGAAAAAGCCGAAGAACGGGTGATCGGACGATTGGGTGAATTGTATCAATACAAACGCGCCCGGCCCGATGTCCATATCGCGGTGGTCGGTTGTATGGCTCAGCGTCTTTCCGGTGACCTCAAAGCGCGCGTGCCGCATGTCGACATCGTTCTCGGCACTGATCGCATCTTTGAACTTCCCGATGTTCTCGAAGGCCACGAAGGCACGGCGGCGATCATGACCGCTTTCGGTCATGAAAATATGGACATGATCCAGCCGGTGAAAGAAACGCCGTTTTCGGCGTTTGTCACCATCTCTCGTGGCTGTGACAATTATTGCACCTACTGCATAGTTCCCTATGTGCGCGGCAAAGAGCGCTCCCACTCGGCCGACTATCTGGTCGACTCGGTGAAGAAGCTTGTCGATGAAGGAATTGTCGAGGTCACTCTGCTTGGGCAGAATGTGAATAGCTATCGTCACAACGATACAGATTTCCCGCGCCTGCTTGAGCGAGTATCAACCGAGACAGGCATCCGGCGGATTCGCTTTATGACCTCCCATCCGAAGGATTTGTCAAAAAAACTTGTCGACGTGCTCGCCGATAATCCCAAGCTCATGCCGCATATTCATCTGCCGCTCCAGTCGGGGTCGAACCGAATTCTCAAGCGCATGGGCCGCATCTACACAATCGAACATTACTTGAAGATTGTCGATTATGTTCGCGAGAAACTCGCCTACTCCGTGCTGACCACCGATCTGATTGTCGGATTTCCTTCCGAAACCGAAGAAGAGTTCGAACAAACATTGGCGGCGGTTGAGCGGGTGCGCTACGACTCGGCCTTCATGTTCCGCTACTCCATCCGCCCGGGAACCACAGCCGCAAAGCTTGACGACGATGTTCCCGAGGACGACAAGATCCGCCGTCTCAATCGCCTGATCAAATTGCAACAGCAGATTTCATACGAGCAGAACCAGCGCGAAGTCGGCCAAGTGCGAACTGCGCTGGTCGAGGGAGACTCGCGCCGGTCGTCTGAATTCCGGCGGGGCAGAACCAGCGGAAACAAGACGGTATTGTTCAAAGGTACTCATCACGCGGTCGGCTCAGTTGTCTCGGTTAAGATTTCTCAGGCTGATGCGTTCACTCTGCATGGCGACGTGGTGGAGTTAAATTAGTGGCTCCGAAACTCGCCATCTTGATTCTCTTCCTGGGCTCAATCGCGGGTAGTGCGTATCTGGCAATCCGTCTGGACTTTCTCAGTCTGCGAAATCGACACGGGTTGGGGCTGTTTGTCAGTGGACTTTCGCTGGTTGCCGTCGCGTTGATTTGGCAGGTGTTGTCGCAAAGTGCCGGTTATCCAGATTGGTTTGTGCCCAAAGCCTACACCGCCGCTATTGT
>JBGAWZ010000514.1:0-2115 GCA_044227335.1 Candidatus Zixiibacteriota bacterium
TATGCTCTATTGAGTTATGCGACAATGAAATTGAGCGGGAGTTTTTGAAACGGAAGTTGTCGGGATTGCAAAAGCGGTCAGGTGAGGGCACTTGACCGCACAGCATTGACTACTCGGGCAAACCGCAGTCCAGGAATATCTTCCAGGAACCGTCGGGTTGTTGTTTCCATGATTCAAAGTAGCGCCCGTTACGAGTGGTCGAATCGGCGCCGGGTTTGAGCGACTTGCGCGTATACAAGCCGTACTCGTACGCGGTCGAATCGATCAGCCAGACTTCTTGGGTGGTGATCGTCATCTGAAACGGCCCGGACTCTTGTAGCCAGGGGGCAAACTCTTTCTCGATATTTGCCGGCCCGATCACCATAGCGCCATTTTTTAGCAGAAAACCGCCGTCGGCACAGAAGAGCGACGCCAGCAATTTTGCATCCTGCTTGAAATTGGCCTCCATGAATTTGGCATTTCCTGAATCAATCGCCGCCCGTACTCGTGCGATAGTTGAATCGCTCGCGCTGGTTTGGGCGAGAGCCGCTTTGGCTACAAAAATTAACGGCACAAGAACCAGGAGAGATCGATAGAGTGTCTTCATAGTAGTATTCCGATTTTCAGGTCAACTTGTCGACTTCCGACACCTGCTGTTCAAACCGCTTCAAAGTTGCCAGCACCGGGTCGGGCTTGGTCATATCCACGCCGCAAATTTTCAGAAGTTCAATCGGGTGGTCTTTGCCGCCCGAGGAGAGCATCTCCAGATACCGCGCCACGATATCCTTTTCGCCGCTTAAGAACTTGTTCAAGATCGTTTCAGATGCGGCGTACGAAGTCGCGTACTGATAGACATAGAACATATTGTAAAAGTGCGGGATACGCGCCCACTTGAGTTTGGAGCATTCGTCGACACCAAATTCAGGACCGAAATACTTCTGCAGATATTCTCCCCACTGCTCGGTCATCCAATCGGGCGACAACGCGCCCCCCTTTTCGACTTCCTGGTGAATAGCCAGTTCGAAATGGGCGTACATCACTTGATTGAAAAACGTGCTCATGGTGTTGTCCAGATACCGGTTCAAGAGATACAGTTTCTGACGAGGATCGGTCGACTCTTTGATCAGAAGTTGCATGAGGAGTCCCTCGTTGAGAGTCGAGGCAACCTCGGCGACAAAAATCGAATAGTGATGTTTGGCGTACGGCTGGGTCCGGTTAGACAAATACGAGTGCATTGCGTGGCCCATCTCATGCGCCAGCGTGAACATATTGTCGACTGTGCCGTTGTAGTTCATCAATACATATGGATGCGCCGAGTAATTGCCGTAGCTGTAGGCGCCGCCGCCCTTGCCGGGAGTTTCGTAGACATCGACCCAACGGGAGTTCATCGCTTTGCGGAGCGCGGAAACATACTCGCTACCCAGAGGGGCAACCGCTTCCAACAGGCGCTCGACCGCGCGTGGATACTCCACCTCGTAATCCTGATCGGGGAAAAGCGGGCAGACCATGTCGTATCCGTGAATCGAATCGAGTTTGAGAATTTTCTTGCGCAGTTTGGTGTAAGCGTGGAGACCGGCCAGATTAGCCTCTGTTGTATCGATCAGCGCGTGATAGACCGAGAGAGGAATATTGTTGCCGTCGAGGGCATTTGCCAGACAAGTATCGAACCGTCGGGCTTTGGTGTAGAACAAATCTTTGTTCACCGAACTGGCAAGCGTGGCGCCGAGCGTGTTCAAATGGGCTTTGTACGGCTCGTAGAATTTTTCGTGTGCATCGCGTCGCACGCGACGGTCGGACGATTCAATATACTTGGCATATCTTTGCTTGGTCAGTTGAACTTCGTTACCGTGTTCGTCGGTGATAGCCGGGTAGACGATATCGGCGTCGTCCATCATCGAAAAGATGGCGTCGGGACCGCGCGACACCATGGCGCTCATAGCTAAAAGTTCTTCGACTTCTTCAGAGCGTATATGCGGCTTGGAGCGGATAAGTTCTTCGATATAGAAATCGTACACGTCGGTGCGCGGAAACTTTGAAGCCATGCGGCGAAGAGTGGCGTCGTCGAGTTTAAGCAGTTCCGGTTCGATAAAAGCTGTCGCGGCGCCGGCCTGCGCGCCAAGCATGGCGGCCCGCTCG
>JBGAWZ010000515.1:0-2114 GCA_044227335.1 Candidatus Zixiibacteriota bacterium
TGAGTTCAGAATTTTTCCAGATACGTAATGCGAAGCTCACGGGTGAGAGTCGATGACTCGCGCCGGTTGGTCAACAGATCCTTGGCTATTAACTCAAGTTCGAGATTGCGGGTGAAGAGCCACTTAAAAGTCATATTCAGATACCCGCGACCCTTGCCGGTGGCCATGTAATCGATCGTCGGCCGCTGATAGGTCTTGTTATCATTGAGAGCGAGGTCGTACTCAATAGCCAGCGCGAGATTGTAATCGAATGTGGCATCCATCCCCGCGAAGAAATTGATCGACTTGTCGGTATCGAGTTCCCCTTCGCCGGAGTAGTTAGTGCCGACATGCCAGCTCGCCGCCCATGTATACGCGTAGAATCCGCGGCTCATCACCGCGTAGAACCCGCGTGACTTAAACGTATATCGTTTGTAATGCGGATCCCATGCGCCGGTTCCCTGATCGGAGTAGCCGACTGAAACCGCCGGAATATACGTTGCTTCGTCGATCAACCGGAATTTCAGCGAGAAGTCAATCCTCGGATTCCAGTTCGGCTTGTGATTGGAAATGACATCATCGCCACCAAACGAAATACCAATCATGAATCTGTTGGATAGACCAATATCGGTAAACCCGATCCCTCCGCCGCCGGGGAATACCCGCACACCCATATCGAAATAACTTCGCTTGAGCGTATTGGCGGTCGGCATATCGACAAGCCAGCGTGGAGGATGTTCGTATAGCGTGTGTGAGTTGCTCGAAGAATCATCTGATAGGTCGGCATCGGGTTGGGCTGAAACCGGCGATACCAACAGAAAAATCGCAAACGCACCGTAGACGGCCTTGAAGAGCCGCTTAGCAACAATCTTTTTCATAGAAGCACGAATCATCCTTTGGCAAATGATACCCCCGGCGAGCGAAAGGAGTCAAATTAAAACAAGGGGGACTCCGGCGACTTTAGCGCGAGAGCGGGTGGTCGGCTTCGACCATCTGCTCAAAAAGGCGCGCCAACTTCTCAGTGAGCGGTCCGGTCTGAACGCGCCACTTCTTGCGACCGTGTGCGATTTCCGAAACCGGGCTGACCAGTTTGAGCGAACTGCAGATGAATATCTCATCGGCGTCACAGACCGTCTTCAGCGTAGCGCTTTGCTCAACTACCTGAATGCCGATCTGCCGGGCGACATCCATCACGGTCTTTCTCGTTGTGCCATTTAAGCATCCCGCCGACAGGGGAGAGGTGTAGAGGCGGTTCTTACGAATCCAGAAGATATTCGCGGAGGTTACTTCGGCCACTTTGCCGCTTTCATTTATCAATAATGCATCATCAAAGCCGTCGGCCAGCGCCTGGCGAAAAGCCGCCGCCTGAATCGCATACGACACCGTTTTGATCTGCCGAAATATCGAATCTTGATCTACTCGAAAGTCCGAGACTTGTAGCCGATAGGGTCTTTCCAAAAATCGATGTTCCGACACTGAAATGACCACCCGCGGTCTGCCGGGTCGATCCAACCAACGGGCCGATTCTCCGGCGGTGACAGTGAGACGCACTTTCTTAAATCGCGCCGGGTGTTTCGTCGCCGCCGAAATCAGCCACTTTTTGATTTGGGGAATGCTTACCGGCAATTTTAGCCCGGTTACTTGGGCGCCGCGGGCGAGGCGTTCCATATGCCGTCGGGCGAAGATCAGTCGGCCATCTACCGCCAACAGTGTCTCAAACAACCCTTCAGCATAGAGAAATGTGTTGTCCAGAACTGAAATACGGGCCGACGACGCGCCGACAATTCTTCCGTCAATAGAAGTCACAATTTTTGGTTTTCGTTTCAGCATTACTTCTCCGGAGCGCCAAAGGTAAACCCCGCAGAATCATTGTCAAGGTTTGAGGCCCATCATTGACTAATCACGTTGTGAGCCGTACTGTTGATCGTGGACGCGTTGAAGATTCTTTTTGTATTTGTCGCGATTGTCTTTGCCCTTCGCCGTAAACTACCCGTCGGCCCGATACTCTTTGGCGCCGGACTTCTCTTGGCTCTGCTCTACCAACTTCCGATTTCGGCACTGGCCAACGGTTACCTTGAGCTGGTCACATCGATTCGATTTCTTTCACTTACCGCAGTCATTGTGTTGGTCACAAT
>JBGAWZ010000516.1:0-2113 GCA_044227335.1 Candidatus Zixiibacteriota bacterium
ACGACGTGTGCGCCAAAGAACGACAGAGAGCGTCGTGGGCTGTATACGAATGCCCCCGGATCGTGATCGTCTTCACCAAATCGGCGTCCGACATTTTGGCCAATTCACCAAGCACTACTGCAAATCCCCTGTCCCACCATTCCATCATTTCGGCGCGAGTGTAAGTACGGTCCTCGAACTCGGCGTCGCGGTCGCGCCACGGCTTCTCGCCGTCGGTGGTGAGAAAATCGGTGAACCGTGAAACCAGATTCCCGCCGAGATGCCGGACGATCACCGCTATCGAATTGTTCCCCTCCCCTGTTACGGCATTCAGCGCGTCGTCGGAGAGTTGCGAGAGTGTCTTTTCACCCAGCGATTTGTATCGCTGATACTCAGAAATGAAATCGGTAAGCATGCGTCCAATGTAGGTTGTGATTGTTCATCATGTCAATCTCCAGAGTATGCAGTTCGTTCAACGGATGGCGCGTTGACGCCCTTGAAGATGAACCACACGCCGAGCGGAATCTCAAAGACTATCATCGGAATCCATATGAGATTCAGAATCATTCCCTTGAGCCAGCCGGCAAGTTGAAGAGGCAAAGCGATGATCAGAATTAGCGAGGCGACCACGCCGATCCAGGCGAGAATGTTCGGTATCAAACGGCCGCGCAATAGTAAGAACGAGAAGATCGTGCTACCCACAGCAAAAAACGTCGCGCTCAAGGCGACATCGTTGCGGAGTAAGTATGCGCCAAGGGCGCTGGCCGACGCGGCGTCGGGGAGATCGGGGCCAGTACCTGTCGCCAGCCAGTTCAGCGCGAGCAGACCCTGAATCGAGACTGCGCCCAATACACCCTCGACGAACCGGCACGACATCCCGAGCATGGCAAGGTGCGGATCCTGCTCGCGGGTGAGCGCCCACAGAGTCACACCCAGCGTGAGGGCCGAAACGCTCATGATCAGGTTGAGCAGGATGTTGATACTGACAGTCGGCTGATGCCCGGCCATGCTGGCCAGCTTTGCGGCAATCGTCTCCCCTGTTGTAGCGGGTCCGAAAATGATCATACTGGTAATGCCGGCGGCGATGTAGACAAGAAATGTCAGACCGGCGATGCGGGCGTTTGTCCTCTGAGTCAACTGGCTACCTCCTCCACTACTGGGTGTGTCATACGGGTATACGGAGGGATTGGCAATTGGTTGTTCTGTGCGTCCCGGTAACTGCCGGGCCTGCCCGTCTTTGGCTTTGTCTCACCTTGATTCCGTGTCATTCCTGCGACTCTTTTGTCACCCCGGACTTGATCCGGGGCCAAGGGTGTATGATTTGGCTTTGGTTCCAGCGGCAGGGCCACGGCGTTGGGCCTTCGGCGCTTTGGATCGAGTGTGATGACCAAGGGGCAGACGGGGCGTCTGCCGCCCACCAAATTGACCAACGAAGACTATTTTCGCCTACATAAGAAATGACTATATTCCCCAAGCAAACAGAGAGGTGAATATGTCTATTGCACGAATCAATCGTTGTTGTCGAATGGTATTGCTTGTCGCCGGGGTAGTTGGATGCGCCATCTCGATGGCACAGGACGGCTCCGCACAGAGTCCGAGTGATACAACCCGCAAAGCTGAATCTGTCGCTCTGGATACGACACCGCGCGTTGTCGGTGTCGGCGGGATATTCTTCAAGTGCGACTCCCCCAAGGTCGTCAAAGAGTGGTACAGCAAGAATCTTGGACTGCCGGTCGATGCCTACGGCACGATGTTTGTCAGCCGAAATTTCGACAACCCCGGCAAACTGGACCGTCTGCAGTGGAGCGCGTTCAAGAGCACGACGAAATACTTTGAGCCGTCGCAACGCGAGTTCATGATCAACTACCGGGTGAGCGCGCTCGAGGCGCTGATCAAGAAATTCAAAGAGAGCGGCGTGACGATTGTCGACACGATGGAAACCTACGAGTACGGCAAGTTCATTCATATCATGGACCCGTTCGGGAACAAGATCGAACTGTGGGAACCGCCGGACACGCTTGAAGCTCCGCTCGACGCGACACCTGCGAAGAAGTAGTGTTCGATAACAAGGACAGGTTCGATTGAGAAAAGTCGTGTTCGGGATCAATATCACCGCCGACGGTTACTGTAGCCA
>JBGAWZ010000517.1:0-2111 GCA_044227335.1 Candidatus Zixiibacteriota bacterium
GCCCTGACGGCGTAATTGAGGAAACGGTAGATAGTATGGATTCGCCCATCGATCCGGTCAACCAGGGTTCGGAATATGTCGGCCTGCCAAAGGTTGATCCCTGGCACGAATCAGAGAAGCATCGCAAGAAGCGCTTTGCCAAGATGCTCGAGGACCGTTTGGAAGACCAAAAGCAGAGGCGCGAAGAAGAAGACGCGGTAGAATTGAGTAGTGGGAAAGACGAAGATAACGAGTCTGCCAATCAGGCGCCGGAAACACCGGCGGCTGGACAGGTCGATTCGACCCACGACGACAATCCGCCCCCACCTGCTCACATCGATGTGAAGGGATAACCGGAGAAGAGAACATGGAAGTTCAAACCGATAAGATTATTGATCTTTCGTTGACAATCGCCCAGGCGCTCTGCGCCGGGTCGCTGGCGGTACTTCTGTACTCGTGGCGAACCCGAAGCCGTGTCGAACATGTGCAGACCCGCGAGATCAAGGGGGTCGCTCCTGCTCCAGTTGCAGTTCCGACTGCCGCGCATGAGGTCACCGAAGGTAAACATACGATTCAATTTGTCTCGCTGGCGCCGAAGAGTGAGCCGCAGTTGGGACGAATACGCGACTCGCTTATTGAGGCGAGGCGTCGCAACCGGGCGGATATTATTCGTCAGGCCCGACAGATGATTGAACAGGGAACCACCAATCGGGAGATCACGCAACGATTGCGGATGACCGACGGCGAGTTAGCCCTCTTAAGACAAGACATCAACCGTTAACGGCGGGAGCCAGGATATGTCGAGCGACAGCCCATTTTTGTCAGTAAAGATTGAGTGCCCGATCTGCAAGGCGATCAATGAATTTGAATTGATCAAAGTCGGCGCGTACAGCGAAGGAGGACGGGACACCGACTTCTGTCCGACCGAGATTACGTGGCGACAGCCGCGGTATCAGGCCTACAACCCGCTGGTCTTTTTCACCGCCATGTGCAGTAACTGTTTTTACACCCGGGAATTGACCAACGAGTATCGTGACTGGAAAAACGACAATGCGTTTCGCACCTATCGGTTGAAGGCGACCAAGGACAAACATCTTGAGATGCTGTCGACGACCGATTCGGTCATCAAGCAAATGGGTGTCCATTGCGACATCGCCAAATTCCCCAATGAGACGGCTATTCTCAAGTTGCATCTGGCTGTTTTGGATGAGCACTTGTTCGAGCATCACAGCCGGCTTGATCTGGGGCGATTCTATCTGCGCATCGCGTGGATATTCCGCCAGATGGGCAAGGGTGAGAACCCTCACACGGTACTTCTGCGAGGACTGATTCAGGAACTTGAGCAGGGGATGGACCGCTTGACCAAGACGGTCGGCCAGTTGCGTCCGGAACAATCCGATTTTACCGGCACAATCAACACGCAGTTTGCAGTAGATCAGTTGCCGACCGATATCAGCGCACGGTTGTTGCCGTTCCGCGAAAAATTCGCCGGAGTGATGAATCAACTGAGTGAGCAGATCAATTCAGTAGAGCGAAACGCCGGCGAGGTCGGGCGGCTGGTCGACGATTTCAAAGCGGCGGCTTTGGGCGGCGACGCCACGGGCGCCAGCCAGCGCTTTGGATCACACGGATCGTTCTCTGACTTCCTTCTGTCGATGCAACGAATCTGGCCGCAGGTGGCGGTGAACGAGCGCGAGGCGCTGTCGCGGGCCGTCGAGCATTACAAGGCGTCGTTCAGTGCCGGCAGGGATATCGCGCCGGGAAATCAGCAGATTCAGGCGTCGTATCTGATCGCCGAACTCTCGCGCCGGATCGGCGATTACGAGTCTGCCAAACAATATTTTTCGAGCACGATCAAGACCGGACAGGAATTCATATACCAAAATCGGCAGGATCAGTCGCGCACCGCGCTGGCCCGAAAGATTCTGGAATTGGCCATGGAGCAGGGACGAGCCGCGCTGGCGTCGTCGCGACCGGCATAGGAAATCGTCATGACCACCGAAACTGCACAACAGACACTCAAGCGGCTCCCTCTGGCAATCTGGGAGAAACTGCTCATAGTCGCCGGGAGCGGATACGAAGCGGGCACGTATGTCGGCCGAATAGAAGACTTTGTCGATGGCGGCATTGTG
>JBGAWZ010000518.1:0-2101 GCA_044227335.1 Candidatus Zixiibacteriota bacterium
AACGATCGTGAGCTGAAAGCACAGTTCACGCAAAAGGAACTTGAGGAAAAACTCGCCTCTCAGGAAGAGAAGCGCAGTCGCCAGCTTTATGATATCAAAGGAATTAGTCAGGAAGAATACGACCGGGTACTTAACGGGCTTCAATTGATACAGGCTGAAAAGGAAGAAATCGGCGCACAACTGGCAAAAACCGAGATTACCGCGCCGTTTGACGGTATCGTAGGACTCCGTCATGTCAGCGAGGGTGGGTATATCACTTCGGCTATGCTGGCGGCGACCATTCAGGATGTCGATCCGATCAAAGTCGAATTTTCGGTGCCGGAAAAGTACGCCCGACTGGTGAAAGTTGGACTGGCTATCCGCGCTCAGATTGGCGAGACAACATCGGAAGTTGCAGGTACAGTATTTGCGGTCGAATCAAAAATAGATCCCGGCACGAGGACGATCAGGGTCCGTGCGCGAATTCCAAATTCCGACCACTCCCTTATGCCCGGTGCGTTTGCAAGAGTGACCATCACGCTCGAACAGATTCCGCAGGCGGTTGTAATTCCGGCGCGTGCGGTGGTGCCGCAGATCGACGGCGAGAAAGTATTTATCTGCAGGGACGGAAAGGCTGTTTCGACCAAGGTCGTGACGGGCATTCGAACCGATAAAGATATTCAGGTTGTCACCGGACTCTCGGCCGGCGACTCACTTATCCTGACCGGATTGCTTCAACTCACCGAGGGCAAAGCGATCAAGCCGCTCCCTGCGATGACGCTGGATTGAGACAGGAAATCGCATGAGTTTGTCGTCTGTCTGCATTGAACGCCCGGTGTTGTCGATCGTCCTTTCGATTCTGATTGTGCTGTTCGGTGTGGTCGGATTTATCTTTCTTGGGATTCGCGAGTACCCGAGTGTCGATCCGCCGGTAGTGACGGTCTCTACAACCTATACCGGCGCCAATGCCGATATTATTGAATCTCAGATCACCGAGCCGCTGGAAGAATCAATCAACGGCATTTCGGGAATTCGATCACTGACATCGACCAGTACCGACGGCCGGAGTACGATCACGGTTGAGTTCGAGCTCGGTGTGGAGATGGAATCGGCCGCCAATGATGTTCGCGACCGGGTATCGCGCGCCCAGCGCAATCTTCCGGCCGATGTCGACCCGCCGATTGTGTCCAAGTCCGACGCTAATTCCGATCCGATCATCTCGCTTACGATCCGAAGCGACCGACATAGTCTTTTGGAACTGTCGGCGATTGGTAACGACATATTCAAAGAGCGGCTCCAGACAATCCCGGGGGTCAGCGAAATCCGCATCTGGGGGGAGAAAAAGTATGCGATGAAGCTCCTGATCGACCCGGCCCGCTTGGCGGCGCACGGCCTCACACCGCTGGATGTGCGCACCGCGCTTACGCGCGAAAATGTCGAGTTGCCGTCGGGACGAATCGAAGGACACAGTACCGAACTCTCAATTCGCACCTTTGGCCGGCTGGTGACGCCGGATGATTTCGGCGATTTGATCATCAAAGAGTCGGAGGGATCAGTAGTACGGCTCCGCGATGTCGGCGAGGCAGTCTTGGCGCCGGAAAACGAACGGACCATTCTCCGCGGTATCGGCGGCGTGCCGATGATCGGCGTGGCGATCTCCCCTCAACCGGGTGCGAATCATATCGATATCGCCGACGAATTCTACCGCCGAGTGGATCAGATCAAGAAAGACCTGCCCGAGGGACTGCATTACAACATCGCGCTGGACACCACGCGCAATATTCGCCGGGCAATTATTGAAGTGGGCGAAACGGTTTTGATCGCATTCCTGCTGGTGCTCCTGGTCATTTTCATTTTCCTGCGGCACTGGCGAACGACGATCATACCGATGTTGGCGATTCCGATCTCATTGGTCGGCACGTTTTTCATAATGTACGTCGCCGATTTCTCGATCAATATCCTCACTTTGCTCGGCATTGTCTTATCCACCGGGATTGTGGTCGATGACGCGATTGTGGTCCTTGAGAATATCTATAGTAAGATTGAACGCGGGATGGATCCGATCAAGGCGGGTCATGCCGGATCAAAAGAAATCTACTTCGCGATTATCTCGACAACAGTA
>JBGAWZ010000519.1:0-2097 GCA_044227335.1 Candidatus Zixiibacteriota bacterium
GGATGTCAGTTAAGATGGATATTTTCTACGGAAGGCGAACACGTGTCACCCCAGCGAAAGCTGGGGGGTGGATTCACATTTGAACTGCAACAGTTTCTCCCAAAAGAACTCCGCCGGGGTTTGGAAGTCCAGACATTTCCGCGGTGTGTTGTTGTAAGCCTGGACGAGTTTGATAAATCGATCTGGTGAAATGGTCGCCAAATCGGTCTTGCGCGGCAGAGTTCGTCGCATTCGTCCAATTGCATTCTCAACCCCACCCTTCTGCCACGGTGAGTGGGTGTTACAAAAGTACGTTTCGATATCATGACCGTGCAATTCATAGTGCAATGCGAACTCTGTCCCATTGTCAAAAGTGAGTGTTTGTCGCCACGCAGGAGGCAGAGGCGTGAGGAGGTCGCATAACGCCTTTGCTATTGGTTCGGCTGCTTTGCCCGGAGGTCGGACGGCGATCAACAATCGAGAGCTCCGTTCGTGCAAGGCAAGGATGGTCTGCCCGTACTGACCAAATTGCATCAGGTCCGCTTCCCAGTGCCCCGGTGTCTTCCGATCATTGGCCGACTCCGGACGCGCTGAGATCGGACACCGCAGAGCGATAAACGAGGCCGGACTGCCGCCTTTTTGGCCTCGCCACCCGCGCTTGGACTTTCCACGCGGCAACAGATGGCGCCACGAGTAGTCGTTGGTCCGTCGAATCTGGGCGTAGATGAACCGGTAGATCGTCTCGTGCGAAATCACGCAACGACCATGCTCACGGTATAACCGCCCGGCGATCTGCTCAGGAGACCAACCGGCAGTCAAAGCCGTCAAGACTCTCTGTCGCATTCCCTCGTCCCGATCCAGCTTCGATCCAGTCCATCGACGGGCTCGACTCTGTAGGTCGGCATACCGTGGCTGATATCCAATCTGTTGACCGCTGTTCCGTTTCATCTCTCGAGCCACTGTCGACGGCTGGCGATCCAAAGTTGCTGCGATTTGCCGGATCGACTGACCCGCCGCATGTAGACGGGCAATCTCACACCGTTCTTCAATACCAAGTTGGCCATATCGTTGTCCCATACCAACACCTTAATAAGGTGTTGCACTTCGTTTGTGAACCTAAGGGGTCCATCTTATTGTGTACTACGTTTACATTAGAGCCAGCCGCCGACAAGGCACTCTATATATTGGCATGACCAATGATCTTGTTCTTCGGGTCGCACAGCATAAATCAGGTGAATGTTGCGGATTCGCATCGGAGTTTAGTTGCAATAAGCTCGTTTGGTTCGACTACTCGGAAGACGTCATGGCTGTATTACGACGCGAAAAACAATTGGAAGCGTGGAAGCGCGCGTGGAAAGTTCAGCTCATTGAATCAACGAATCCCGAGTGGCTGGACTTGTACTACGATCTACTTCCCCAGGCAGACAAATAGTCGAAAGAAAGTAGAAGATGGATTCCTGCTTTCGCAGGAATGACAAGACCACCCGGCCTTCCGAGAATTTCACCAAGCGGAATTTGCCAACCCGACCTACGGGGAGCCCAAATGTGATTGCGATCAACCAGTACTTCGCCCTCATTTTCACCTATGCTGACCCGAATCGAATGGACATGGCGGACCTGGAACCCGGTTACCGGGTGTACCAAGGTCTCGCCGGGGTGTGACCACTGTTACGCCGACCGGATGGCCAAGCGGCTTCAAGCTATGGGTGTCCACAAATACCGCAACGGCTTCAATGTCACTTTGCATCCTTCAGAGTTAGAAGCCCCGCTCAGGTGGCGCAAACCGCAGATCATTTTTGTCAATTCGATGTCTGATCTGTTTCACCCCAGTGTTCCCTTTTCGTATGTCGAGCAGATCTTCGACGTCATGCGCCGCGCCGACCATCATATCTTCCAGATTCTCACCAAACGCTCCAAGCAACTCGTCCGCGCCGCCGACAAAATCGACTGGCCACCCAATGTTTGGATGGGGGTGACCGTCGAATCGCAGACCTACACTTTCCGCATAAGCGACCTTCGTAAGACTAAAGCCGCCGTCAAATTCCTCTCGCTTGAACCGCTCTTGGGCCCGCTGGTCGATCTCGATCTACACAATATCGATTGGGCAATTGTCGGCGG
>JBGAWZ010000520.1:0-3513 GCA_044227335.1 Candidatus Zixiibacteriota bacterium
CATATCTCGGCCGGTCGGTCGCAGACAACTGCGACTCCAAGCCCGCGCCAGTCATCGAACATGGCAACAGCTCGCGCATCTTTGGCCGAGCCGGTAGAATCCAGAAATGAGTCGTGCGGCCTGTGGTCGTCGACGGTCACATACCGGTCATCGGCGTGACCGGCTTGAAATGTGAAATTGTTTTCCACCGCAAAGGCAATATCAACAGAGTCACCGCTGAGTGTAGATATTTCATAGGCCACTGATAGCACGCTGTCAGTCGGCAGTAGCTCAACGGTCTTGTGTAACCTGACACCGACATTTCGATCGCCAAGCCGAACTTTGCCATCACGGGTTAGCAATAGCCCTGTCGGTGTGTCCGTGGCTGTGTACGGCTCCAAAATGAAATCGCCAAGCTCTGCATATGTGCCTGCTGCAAACTGATCGGGCGTAGTGTCAGGCGCGAAGAAGTGATCAATCAGGCATCGTTTGAGATACCAATCCTCGATCAAGAATCGACTCAGGCCTTTTTCTTTAGTAAGAACCTGATCATGGATACTGGCGGTTCCGGAACTCTGTCCCGGCGCTACCGCATTCGCCAACTTGCTGTGATACCCCTCGCGTCGCCGACTCAAGGTGTCGGTGAGTTCGAAGGCGGGGTTATTCAGAGATAACGAAACGAGCATTCCACCACGAGACGGTTTGAAGATTGCGGCCAAATCCCGGTTTCGAAGAATTACTTCGACGTGTCCGTCGGTATCGTAATCCACCGGTTGAATAGATAAGATTCCAAGTATTTTAGGTTCCGCAAGGGACCAGGCCTCGATCATGGCGCTATAGACCGCCTGGCGAATATGCGGCAAGTAGAGACCTCCGAAAACGCCGTGCCAATATGGGCAATTGCACTGTGAGGCGTACAGTCGGTCATGTGCTCTTTCCACAAGCGCCTTATTCTGTCCGTCCGCCGGTCCGAACTTCGCAACTGCCTCCGACGCTAACAGCATCTTTTTGTGCATGAGATTCGATTCTTCATACTTGGCCAGAAATCCCCGCCAATGTCCACCGCGCACGAACCGGCCGGACGATTCCCATTTCCCCTGCTCTTTTAGCCAATGCTCAAATTCTTCGTAGGCAACAAACGCGCCGGTCGGTAGTGACCAATGGAGCATCTCTTCGTATGAGGCTGTCGGAAGGTAGGCACGGCCAACAGGTGGGCGCTTGGCCGCTGTGGTGAGTGTGGAAACTTCGAGCCAATCTCTGTTTCGCTCAAACGCATCAAAGAGGTTATTCAACCAGCGATCTTCGTAACAGTGGCGATAGGTTTCGGGCCAGACACCAAACTTTTCGCCGTCGTCGGCGTACACCGCCAGACCACGCGGATTTTTCTCTGCTTGACTGCGCAACTCATTGATGACATCATCGACCGTGCCAAACGGGATCAAATAGCGGAGCTTCTTTTGAATCGGAAGCAGGGTAACTGTCTTCCCTTCATTTTCAGTGACAAACGGCCCGGTTAACTGTGCGTGCTCGAACCCGGCATAGATGAAGTGTGTGTCATCAACAGGAAGAAACTTTACGCCCGACTGCGAGAGAACTGTCGGCAGGTGGGGCTCCCAGATTCGTTCAGTAACCGGACTGATGCAGAGAGAGCCGAATATCGGGAAACGACTCCAAGAGCCGCAGGAATGGCAGATACGACTTTTGATGAGCGTCCTCAAAGACTCCCTCAAAGTTACCAATCGGCTGATGATTGTGAATTCCAAGAGCGAGGGTGAATTTGGACATGTTCAGAACAATTCTACTTTGACGTTGATATATTTCTTGGGATGTTGGCGAATATCGGCCACCAGTTCATCCAGCGATGAGGCTGTCTTGCGCAAGTCGTCGTACAGACGGCGATCCTGCATCAGTAACGGCAGAGTGCCATTATCATTTTCGATCATTTTGGCGAATTTCCGTGCTGAGACCGCGATCGTATCAAGCTGATAGGTGAATGACTCAAGTCTTTCGGTCCCTCTGTTGATTCGACTCGACGATGAGTCAATTAAAACGGCGTTTCTACCGACCAGTTGGTTCATGCGTTTGGATGCAGAGACAAAATTCTCGGCCGACTCGCGGAATTTGTCTTCATTGCGAACAACTGAGCGCTCCAGCGAGGCGCTAACCGCCTCGAAATTACTGATCGTCGCATTGAATTTCGAGAGCGACGAATCCGACGCCACCGTCCGCTTTATGGAAGAAACCATTTCACGCAGTTCCATAATCATATTGCCAAGTTGTCCCATCACATCGGGCAGGCCAGTATCGTACTGGCCCACGACAACACCGCCGTTATCGAACAGCGCCGAATCTCTCCCCGGCCAAATCGCGACAAACCGCTCACCCATGACACCCATATTCTTGATTGTAAAGGTCGCATCGCGTTTCAAGGTAACATCTTTCCAAACGCGTAGTTCCACGAGAACGCCTTCACCAGAAAGCTCAAGCTTTTGTACTTTCCCTTTGAGAATGCCGCTCACTGTCACCTGATCGCCAACAGACAGCGCGCCGGCGTCGTCAAAGCGCACGCGAATAATCTGTGAGTTTCGCTCCAGCTTGTACCCCTGGAGCCAATAGACCGACATCGCCAGCAGAATCAGGCAGACTAAAACGATGATTCCAACGCGGAATTCTATGTTATTTCGAGTGGCCATACGTCCATGTCTGTTATCGGTAAGTTTCTGCCAATCCTTAGCTTACCGGCGAGTCTCGACTTAAAGCGAATCGATAATGGCGGTGTAATTCTCGTATCTGAAACGACTGATCTTTCCCTTCTCAACCGCGAGCATAACCGCGCACCCCGGTTCGTGAAGATGCGTGCATGGTTGGAATTTGCAGTCGCCGCGAAAACTTTCAAATTCCGGATAAAATTCAGCAACCGAATCGGTATCAATCTGGTCGAATCCCATCACTTTGAGCCCCGGCGAATCGCCGATAAATCCGCCGCAGGGGAGTTCATACAGTTCAATCGCGGTGGTGGTATGCTTGCCTCGATTGGAATAGCCGGAGACCTCGCGGGTTTTCAGATCAAGCCCAGGTACTAACGCGTTCAGTATCGATGATTTCCCCACCCCCGAATGACCGACAAAAAGCGAACGGTGTTCTTTCAGTCCCTCCCGCAATTCCTCGATTCCAACGCCGGTCGACGCCGACACCGGATAACAACCAAAGTTCGCTTGCCGGTATGCCGCCACGACAGGGACCGACTCGCCGTCTTCGTCGAGATCGACTTTGTTGATAACAACCACCGGCGACATCTGCCCCATTCTTCCGGCGATGATAAACCGGTCGATGAGTCCGGTCTTAAGCGGCGGCGATACAATCGACGCAATAATCACCAGCTGATCCAGATTGGCGGCGATAATCTGCTTGTGAGCGATCTCTCCCCCCTTGGCGGGCCGGCTGAAAGTCGTGCGGCGCGGAAGCACTTTGTCAATCGCGCCGGTAAAATCCGGCAAACCGGTGAACAGTACATCATCGCCCACTGCCACCGGC
>JBGAWZ010000521.1:0-2095 GCA_044227335.1 Candidatus Zixiibacteriota bacterium
CTCTGCATAGGCGCGGTAGTCTTTCGCAAACACGTGATCGCGGCGGGTGGTGTATTGGCGCGATGAGCCGGAGACCCACTTGGCCAATGGTATTGCCCAGTCAGGAGTGATCTTACGATAGAGCCAGATATTGAATTTGTTGCGCAGGATGCGTTTTAGGAATCGATAGCCGCCGTCGGCCGGTGCGAGACCGTCGCCGTGGAGTAAATGCAGTTTGAGGCCGTTGTATTCAAGATCGAGATGATCGCGCGAGACAGTCACGCCGATCTGCGTTTCAAAAAAATCGCCCATCCAGAAATCGTGGTTGCCGCTGACATAATCAACCTGAATTCCCGATTTGACCAGCTCGCGGATCATGAAAAGGACTTCGTGATGGTCTTTGGGGATGGCGTGTTTGTATTCAAACCAAAAATCAAACAGATCGCCCAGGATGATCAAACGGTCGCCGTCGGCGCGAACTAGAGAAAAGAGTTCGGCGATACGTTTTACTTTGGTGAGGTCAAGTTCTTGTGGACCCGATCCCAAGTGGGCGTCGGAGAAAATGTACAAGGGCATGGGGGGAATATATGGTTATTGTTTTGATTGGGAAAGCAGTAGGTCGGGTTGGCAAGTTACCCGCGCGAGCGGGGAACGCAGGCTACCCGACATTTTCTTAAACCAATGATGTCGGGTAGCCAAATTGAATCGTCGAGGACGATTCAATTTATCAACCCGACCTACTAGGGAGGTGCCGTTTTATCCGACTCTCTCCATAAAGTGCGGCATGGCGTGGTAGAAGGCAGTGGCGAGGGAATCGAGCGGTGTTGAAATCCAATTGTTGATTGTCAGTTTGTCGCCGCCGACAGTGCCGATTTGGGAAGATGGAATTTTTGAGGATTCGAAATGCGCGGCAAGTTTGGCGGCGTGTTCTGGGGCGCAGGTGACGATCACGCGCGAGTGGGTTTCGCCGAATAGTAACGAGTCGGCGCGGAGCGTATCGCCCAAACTGATCTTCGCGCCTTTCATTGATTCGTGATTGGTGATGCAACACTCGGCCAGCGCAATGGCCAGGCCACCGTCGGCGCAGTCGTGCGCGGATTTTACCAGTCCGTTTTGGATGGCGGACAACAGAGCTGATTGCAATGACTTTTCAAACTGCAAATCTATATGAGGCACGCGGCCGCGCGTTTCTCCGTGAATAACGCGCAGATACTCGGTTGCGCCAAGGTCGTCGGCGTTTGAGCCGAGCAGGAAAATAATGTCGCCGTCGTCTTTGAACCACTGGGTAGTGATATCTCGGGTGTGGGCGATCAATCCCACCATGCCGATTGTTGGTGTCGGGAAAACCGCTCGCTGGGGGTCTTCGTTGTAGAACGAGACATTCCCGCCCGTAACGGGTGTACCCAAAACTTTGCAGGCCTCGCCCATGCCTGCGACAGCTTGGGCAAAAGTGTAGTAGACTTCAGGTTTATACGGGTTGCCAAAATTGAGGCAATTAGTTACCGCGAGCGGTTGGCCGCCGGAGCAAACGATATTGCGGGCGGCTTCGGCTACCGCGATCATGGCACCAAGTTTGGGGTTCAGGAAACAGTAGCGGGCATTGCAGTCGGTGGTCATCGCTAGCGCTTTGTCGGTTTTGCGCAGGCGAATGACTGCGGCATCTGATCCCGGGCCAACAGCAGTGCTGGTGCGCACGGAGGAATCGTACTGCTCGAACACCCATCCCTTGTGACAAAGATTAGGCGAGGAGAGCATGGTCAGCAGGGTGTCGTTCCAGTCGCGCGAAGCGGACAATGTAGAGGTATCAAACTTTGCGACTTCATCCATGTAGTCGGGTCTCTTGGTCTCACGGTGATAGACCGGAGCGCCGCCGCCGAGGACTAAATCGTGAGATGGAATGCGCGCGACAACCTCGCCGCTCAGTTTGACTGTCATCATTTTGTCATCGGTGACTTGTCCGATGATGGCGCAGTCGAGTCCCCACTTGGTGAATATTTTCTGAACCGCTGATTCATTTCCTTTTTTCACGCAGACGAGCATCCGCTCCTGCGATTCAGAAAGAAGGATTTCATAGGGTGTCATGCCGGTTTCACGGACGGGAACTTTGTCGATGTTG
>JBGAWZ010000522.1:0-2075 GCA_044227335.1 Candidatus Zixiibacteriota bacterium
GAGCGCCCCTTTGGCTCATTGATCCGCACATCGAGGGTGTCGGTCCCACAAAATATTACATCCAGGCCAAATTCCGCAAATGGAACGAAATTCTCGCCGAACCGGCGCCCGATACAAGCTGGAAAGCGATCACCGCCATGTGGCACTTTGCGCGCGGGATGGCCTTTGCCTCGACCGGAAAAGTGAAAGACGCCAAAAAAGAGCTGGCGGCGATGGATAAATGTGAGTCGCAGTTTTCTCCGCAAGCCTACCTAGGCACAATCAATTCGGCCAAGAGTGTCATGCCGATTCCACGGGCATTGCTGACGGCGAAAATTGCGGCTACAGAAAATCGCGCGGAAGATGCGGTCAACTTACTGTATAGTGCCGCACACATCCAAGATAGCTTGTACTACGACGAACCCGAGGCCTGGTATATCGCCTCGCGCGAAACACTCGGCGCTCTGCTTATCCAACTTGGCCGATTTGACGAAGCAGAGTCGGTCTTCCGGACCGACCTGGCCGAATACCCGCGAAATGGTCGTTCCCTTTTTGGTCTGAATATCGCCCTGCAAAGGCAGGGGAAGGACTACGAAGCCCAGCTTGTGGAACAACAGTTCAACCGGGCCTGGGCCAGATC
The DNA here is from genome assembly GCA_044227335.1 of Candidatus Zixiibacteriota bacterium. Lineage (GTDB taxonomy): Bacteria > Zixibacteria > MSB-5A5 > GN15 > FEB-12 > JACRAV01. The sequence goes on from JBGAWZ010000522.1 coordinate 620, forward strand.
TGATACCCCATTGCGGCTTGAAGATTTGTGAGATTCGTGTGCGAAGCTCGATAGTCGCCTTTGTTGGTCTATACAATCAATAATCGTATGGAACCGGTTGGGTATCGAGCGGGTTTAAGAGCAACAGTATACCAGAATCGATATTTGCAACCGAAGGAGAAAAGATGTCACGCTTTACCAAAGTAACTTCTGCCGCTGTCACTATTCTCGGCCTGTGCGCCGCAGGTGTGTCAGCCGGCGATCAGTCAGGAGCCGCCATGACCAAACCGGCTGTCGCAACCACCACGCCGGCAACTATTACAGCCGAGCCGGGACAAAAAGCTCCCGACTTCACACTCAAAGATACCGACGGAAAGACTCATTCGCTCAAGCAGTATCTCGACGCCGGCAAGACCGTCGTCGTCCAATGGTTCAACGCCAATTGCCCGATCATCATTCGCCATTTCGAAAAGTACCACAGCTTCACCGATCTTGACAAAGCCTACAACTCCAAAAATGTTGTATTCCTGGCGATCAATTCGACCAACCCGAATCACCCGCAGTTCGGCGGCGACGCCGACAGGGCCAAGAAGTGGGGAATTCACTATCCGATCTTGCTCGATCCAAGCGGCGAAGTCGGCAAGTTATATTCGGCCAAGACCACCCCGCATGTATTTATCATCACCAAAGACGGTGTGATTCGCTATAACGGCGCGATCGACGACGATCCGCAGGACGCCAAAGAACCCAAAGACAAAGTGAATTTTGTCAAACAGGCGCTTGACGAACTGCTCGCCGGCAAGACAGTCACGATGGCCGAAAGCCAGCCGTACGGATGCAGTGTCAAGTACGCTCAGTAACCAATGGTTGGTATAGCGCATGAAATCAGGCGAAAGCTCAGTATTAGCCTCGTCCTTGTGGCTACTCTGTCATTCCTTGCAGTTGGAAAGACCGCGCATAGCGGTGACGTGATCGCAGAACCGATCAAAGCCCGCCTGATTGCCTCGACAACAACTGTAACTCCCGGTGTGCCGATCACACTGGGAGTTTTCTTTAAGATCGAACCGGGGTGGCATCTGTATTGGAAATTCGCCGGCGATGCCGGTCTTCCGCCGATGATCAAATGGAATTTGCCGGAAGGATGGACAGTCGGTAGTGTACAATGGCCTCTGCCGGTTCGCTTCACCGAAAAAGGCCCGCTCACTACATACGGCTACTCTGATTCACTATTGCTGGCAGTCGCGGTGACTCCCACGGCAAATACACCTGCCACCGGCAAAGTCACTCTCACCGCCAAAGTCAAATGGCTTGTCTGTCACGACGAATGCATTCCGGGCGGCGCTGATCTTGCCATTGAACTGCCCGTGTCAACCAAAGGGCCGACACTACAAGCCAGCGATGGTGAAAGACAGTTCGCAAAATGGCGGGCGAAACTTCCGGCCGAAACCGCACCGTCCGCAATCACTGCCGTTACTCG
>JBGAWZ010000523.1:0-2073 GCA_044227335.1 Candidatus Zixiibacteriota bacterium
ATTCTATGCCGATTTTGATTTAGTCGAGATCGACTCGTTCTACATCCGCACTTACGAAATCAAAGTGATGGATCGCCTGGCCTGGGAACGCCTCGGCGCCACCCGGCTGGTTCATCTGGAAGCCGAATTTCCCGGCGCGAACATGCGCGTTCGCTGGCGACTGTCCGACACCCAGCACGATCAGGAGATCGGCAAAGGCGTGGTCGAAAACACCAAACTCCGCTGGCGCGAGATCGGCCATGATGTCGCGAATGAAATTGTCCGCACCCTGACCGGCGACCGCGGAGTATTCCGCACCAAAATCGCGTACTGCAAGAAGATCGGAAAAGGGAAAGAGATTTGCATCGCCGACTACGACGGCGCCAACGAACAACAGCTTACCTCCAACGGCTCGATCAATATCTCGCCCTGCTGGACCCCCGATGGTCGCGAGATTTTCTTCACCAGCTTCATGGGTGGCCCAGCGCAGATTTACAAAGTCGACGTTGCCACCAAAAAAACCACCAAGATCGCCGCTTTCCCCGGAATCAACTCAGCACCCGCCGTCTCCCCCGACGGCATCAAGCTGGCCTGCGTCCTCTCCAAAGACGGCAACTCCGAAATCTACGTGCTCGATATCAACGGCCGCATCATCAAACGCGTCAGCAATACCCCTCGCGCGATCGAATCCGGCCCGACATGGTCACCTAACGGCACTATGTTGGCTTTCTCTTCCGACCGCACCGGTGCCCCGCAGATTTATTTTTCCGACGCCGACGGTGTCCGCGTTACCCGACTCACGTACGAGGGCCGGTACAACGACTCACCAATCTGGTCGCATAGGGGCGAACGAGTGACATTCGTAAGTCGCACACCTCAGGGAAGATTCGACCTCGCCTCGATTGATACTTCCGGTCACAATCCTCGTCTGATGACTGGCTTTGGGCAAAACGAAAACCCGCATTTTTCCCCCGACGGCAAACATATCGTCTTCGCTTCGACACGATTGGGCGGGTCTGACATTTTCATGTGCGACGCCTCCGGCCGAAACCAGCGCAGAATCACCACCTCCGCCAATTGCACCAACCCCTCTTGGGGCCCAATGCGGTAATCTCTTGTAGGTCGGCGACCCTTGTGGTCCCGACAAATGTTCCATGTAGTATCAGGAGCGAGTCCTGTAGGTCGAAATCCCTTGCCGCGTGAGCGGTCCCGCCAACGGCGGGAGGTTTCGACATCTGGTCTGTTGTAGGTCGGCGACCCTTGCGGTCCCGACAAATGTTTCATGTTGTGTCAGGTCTTGCGTGTCCGCCGCAGGCGGACCGTGTGACCTGACACGCCTCCCGCACACAGCCACGGCAACGCCCCTGGTCCAGCCACATGGCCGGTTGACCTCGCCTATCAAACTCTCTTAATTATCATTCATGGCTACTGTCCCTCCCGACATCATCTCCGAATATGGCAAGCTCAAATCCGAAATTGAGCATCACAACCGGCTCTATTATGTCGAAGACAAGCCCGCTATTTCCGATGCGGCATACGACAAACTATACGACCGCCTATTAGAAATCGAAAAGAAGTACCCCCAGCTTGTAACTCCGGACTCACCAAGCCAGCGGGTCGGCTCGGCTCCGTCTAAGAAATTCGCGCCCGTCAAACACCGGGTGGCGATGCTCTCCCTTCAAAAAGTCACTACTGTCGACGAATTTGCCGAATTTGACCGCCGCGCCCACGACCTTCTTGAAATTTCCGGCGACCTCGAATATCTAGTCGAGCCGAAACTCGATGGTCTTGCCGTAGAGCTCGTATACGAAAACGGGATGCTGACAGTCGGTTCCACGCGCGGCGACGGCGCCACCGGTGAGAATATCACGCCCAACCTGCGCACGATCCGTAATATTCCGCTCAAGCTCTCTGACGCGACGGCTAAGACGTACCCCCTGTTGGAAGTTCGCGGCGAAGTCATCATGCGCCGTTCGGCCTTCGAAAAACTCAATCAACAGCTTATCGAACGCGAAGAACAACCCCTCGCCAACACCCGCAACGGCGCCGCCGGGTCGCTTCGCCAACTCGATCCCAAGATCACCAACTCCCGCC
>JBGAWZ010000524.1:0-2072 GCA_044227335.1 Candidatus Zixiibacteriota bacterium
AGCGGCCCGACGGCTCCCGGTCGTCCGGCCTAAGCAATAGGATAAAGGGACTTACTTTGGGATTCTTCGACTTTTTCGCCAACGATATCGGTATCGATCTCGGCACCGCCAACACACTGGTCTATTTGGCCAATCAGGGGATTGTGCTTAATGAACCGTCGGTGGTGGCTGTCGAGAAAGGGACCGGCAAGATATTAGCGGTCGGTTCGGCCGCCAAAGAAATGACCGGCCGCACGCCGGGTGGGATCGAGGCGATTCGTCCGCTCAAGGATGGTGTGATCGCCGATTTCGAAATGTCGGAAAAGCTGATCGCTGATTTTATCCGCAGAGTTGTAAAACACAAATACCTGATGAAACCCCGGGTGGTTATTTCAGTGCCGTCGGGGATAACCGAAGTTGAAAAACGCGCAGTGCGTGACTCGGCAGAAAACGCCGGCGCACGCGAAGTGTTTCTCCTTCAGGAACCAATGGCCGCCGCGATTGGCGTCGGGTTGGCGGTGGATCAACCGACCGGGATCATGATTATCGATATTGGAGGCGGGACCTCGGAAATTGCTGTTATCGCGCTTAATGGCATTGTGAACGATACTTCGATTCGTGTCGCCGGCGATGAATTCAACGACGCGATCGTGAACTACCTAAAAAAGAATTACAATCTCTTGATTGGCGAGCTAACGGCTGAAGATATCAAGATCAAAATCGGTTCGGCCTTCCCGATGGAGAAAGAACTGTCGATGGAAATCCGCGGGCGCGATTTAGTGGCAGGAATTCCCAAGAATCTGAAACTCTCGTCGGTGCAGGTGCGTGAGGCGCTGGCCGAGACAGTTGATATCGTGATCGAGGCAGTTCGACAAGCGCTTGAGCAGACTCCGCCAGAGCTGGCCGCTGATATTTTAGACCGCGGAATTATTCTGACTGGCGGCGGCGCACTGTTGCGCGGGCTTGACAAGCGACTTCGTCAGGAGACGAATTTGCCGGTGCATGTCGCGGAGGATCCGCTGACTTGCGTGGTTCGCGGGACCGGGAAGGTCATCGAAGATTTCCCCAAATTTGCAAAAGTTCTGGAGCGCAGTCGCAAAGACTGACAACGACTTACGCGACTTTCGGCCCGGCCTTTGCCGGGCCTTTTCTTTTTGGGTAATCTTTTGTTTGGACAGAACGGTCTTGTAGATAGAACATGAAGGTATGGCAAGTAGCGATGATCCACAACTTGATGAACTGGCGAAGTTAGCGCAGGGGGGCGACCGTCAGGCATTTGGTGAATTGATGAGAAGACTTATGAATCCGGTGATGGCTTTGACATATAGAATGACGGGCGACCGAGACGCGGCCAGCGATTTGGCGCAAGAGACATTTGTGCGGGCCTGGCGCGAAATCGGTCAGTACAAAGGTGAAGGACCGGTGCGAAGCTGGATCTGGAAAATCGCCGCGACCAGATCGCTAAATTTCATAGAATCGCGCTCAACCCGTGTCCGGCTTGAGGCCAAAGCCGCTCCCGATGAAATTTGCGAAACGCCCGGCGCGCATCGTGAACTGGAGCAGGAAGAACTTCGCAAAGGGATGCTCAAATTCATGGAGACTTTGCCACCGCAACAGCGGTTGGCTTTTGATTTGAGATTTTATCAGCAGTTGTCGTTTGAGGAGATGTCGGTTGTTATGGAACGGGCGCTGGGGACAGTCAAGACCCTCTATCGCGAGGCAGTCGAAAAATTGCGCCGTCATGCGGTCGCGGAAGGATGGCGGGCATGAGCTGTTCGCATTTTCGTGAATTGCTGATCGATCAGTTCGGTCAGTCCGATCTGCCCGCAGAACTCACCGCGCATCTGCAGACTTGTGCCGAGTGCAGACTATTTTGGGAAGAGTTACGTGGGCTTCAGTCGGAGATGGGAGCAAATGCCGATTCGTTTCCGGAAACGCAAGAAGCTGAATTGGTCGCCGAGATGGTTGAGCGTCAGATTCGCTCCTCGACACAAACGACCGATCTGCGCCGCGTGAGCTGGTTACGATATGCCACGGTGGCGGCGACAGTGGCAATCGTCTCGATCAGTACGGTGGTGTGGAAAATGTCCGGT
>JBGAWZ010000525.1:0-3720 GCA_044227335.1 Candidatus Zixiibacteriota bacterium
GGCGTTGGCGGACTGGGGCGCTCTTTTGATCAAACAAAAAGGGTGTGCCACCTGTCATTCTGTAGATGGCTCTACCAACACCTGTCCAACGCTCAAAGGAATGTTTGGACATGAAGTATTGATGACCGACGGAAGCCGCGTGGTGGCCGACGAAAACTATGTACGCGAGTCGATCCTCGATCCACGCGCCAAAGTGGTAAACGGGTTCCAGCCGGTGATGCCAACCTATCAGGGGGTCATTAAAGACCGCCACATCGACGCGATCATCGCGTACCTCAAAACGCTGGCGAAGTAGGGAGAAAATTATGCAGACCACTCCAGCGACAAATTATCTCAATGCCACCAAGGGGCTCAAGTCGTGGCTGTTGACCTTGGATCACAAGCGGATCGGGGTCATGTACCTGATCGCGATCATGTCGATGTTCTTAATCGGCGGTGCGCTGGCGTTGATTCTCCGAACCGAGTTGCTCAACCCGGGACGCGACCTGATGGGCGCCGATACATACAACAAGTTTTTCACGCTTCACGGCGCGATCATGATATTCCTGTTTATTATCCCGTCGATTCCGGCGGCTATCGGCAATTTCATCCTGCCGATCCAGATCGGCGCAAAGGATGTCGCGTTTCCCAAGCTCAATCTGATGTCGTGGTATCTTTATGTGATCGGCGCAATTTTCAGCGTCTATTCGATCATCACCAGCGCGGTTGACACCGGTTGGACTTTCTACGCACCGTATAGTACGACCACCAACACCGCGGTCATTTCAATCGCGACCGGCGTTTTCATCCTCGGCTTCTCTTCCATATTTACCGGACTGAATTTCATCGTGACGGTCCACAAGCTCCGAGCACCGGGGATGAGCTGGTTTAGGATGCCGCTGATGATCTGGGGACTGTATGCCACTGCGATTGTGCAGGTGCTGGCCACGCCGGTTCTTGGCATCACGCTGGTCCTGCTGATCTTGGAAAAGGCATTCGGAATCGGGATTTTTGATCCGGCCATGGGTGGCGATCCGGTGCTCTTCCAGCACTTCTTCTGGTTCTATTCACACCCGGCAGTATATATCATGATTCTCCCCGGCATGGCGATCATATCAGAGCTGATCACCACGTTTTCTCACCGGAACCTGTTTGGGTATAAAGCGGTCGCGTTTTCCTCGCTCGGGATCGCCTTCCTCGGCTTTTTAGTGTGGGGACATCATATGTTTACCAGCGGGCAGTCGGAGACGGCGTCGATTGTATTCTCGTTTCTGACCTTCTTCATTGGTATTCCATCCGGCGTGAAAATTTTCAACTGGCTGATGACTATGTACAAAGGCCAAATCTCATTTGAGACGCCGATGCTCTACGCGATGAGCTTTCTGTTCCTGTTCACCATTGGTGGCTTAACCGGAATCTTTCTGGGTGCGCTATCGGTCGACGTTCACCTGCAGGACACGTACTTCGTCGTGGCCCATTTCCACTATGTCATGATGGGTGGCGCGGTGATGGGACTATTCGGCGGGCTTCATTACTGGTGGCCCAAAATGTTCGGAAAGATGTACAGCGAATTCTGGGGCCGGATCGCGGCGTTGCTCGTCTTTGTCGGGTTTAATATGACCTTTTTTACGCAGTTCATCATGGGCACGCATGGCATGCCGCGTCGCTACTGGACTTATCCGGATACGTTTACCCGGTTGCACGGTTTCTCGTCGGTCGGCGCGTATGTGCTTGGCCTTGGTATTCTGATCATGATGATTTATCTGATTCATTCACTGTTCAAAGGAAAACCGGCGCCGGCCAATCCGTGGGGCGCACTTACGCTCGAATGGCAGACCAGTTCGCCGCCTCCCACCGCGAATTTTGATAAGGACCCGATTGTAACCCACGGACCGTATGATTATGACACGGTTCATGTTGAGCCGATGAAGGTGGTGGAGTAGCCATGTCGTCACACGATACCCACTCACACACCTCGCCGCTCCAGCATCACTTTGCCGATATGGAGCAACAGCGGGAATCAGCAAAGCTCGGCATGTGGCTCTTTCTCTTGACCGAAGTTCTGCTATTCGGCGGACTGTTTTGCGCCTATAGCTCGGTGACAATGGCGCTTTCGATCCGGAGTCTTCAGCTCAATCAGAAAAAACAGGCGATCTGGTATATCTATACGACGATTGCGCTGGCGGGCGTCTTCTTGGTCATCAAGTACTTTGAGTACTCGCACAAGTTTCATCTGGGGCAATTGCCGGGCAAGTTTTACACCTATCAGGGACTCGAAGGCACCAACCCTCACGTTTTCTTTTCGGTCTATTTCATGATGACCGGCCTCCACGGGTTCCACGTATTGTGCGGGATTGGCGCGATGATCTGGCTTCTGCGCCGAATTAAAGCAAACGAATTTAACTCCGAGTACTACACGCCGGTGGAAATGACCGGCTTGTATTGGCACTTGGTCGATTTGATTTGGATTTTCCTTTTCCCGCTATTCTACCTGATCGGATAGGAGGAACAAATGAGCGAACACAACAAACCGCATGTTCTTCCGCTTTCGACTTACCTGACCGTGGGCGGGCTTTTGCTTGCCTTGACAGTCGTCACGGTGCTGGTGGCGCAATTTCATTTCGGCGAATGGAATCTGATCGTGGCTATGGCGGTTGCGGCTGTGAAGGCAACTCTGGTGCTCTTGTTTTTCATGCACTTGAAATATGACAACAAAATGTACACCTATGCCTTTTTGATCTCTATTGCCTTTCTGGCTGTGTTTATCACCTTTACGATGATCGATACGATGACGCGCGACGAGTTCGGACGCGGCTCGATCGACAAGCAGGTGCAGTATAAGAATGCGCCCGCCCACAGCGGGCAGGGTGCGGCCGAACACCAAACGGCGCCGGGTGATTCCTCAACGTCCGCCGTGCACACCGCCGATACGACCAAGGCTGAATCCCACAAATAACCGGTTGCCCGGTTTGTCCGCGGGGCATATGTTTCAGCAGTCGCAGTAATCCGAATAGGAAAATCAACTGCGACGGAGGTATACGTATGCTTGCCTATCGCCGTTTGGCTCTCATTTCAACCATTGCAACTTTCTTTCTGATATTCATAGGTGGACTGGTGCGTGTAGCCGGAGCCGGCCTCGGGTGTCCCGATTGGCCACGCTGTTTTGGCCACTGGATTCCGCCGCTGTCGGTGCAAGACATCCCCGCTGGTATTTCACCTGACAAATTCAATCTCACGCTGGCCTGGATTGAATATGGCAATCGTCTGATGGGGGTTACGCTGGGATTCCTCATTGTCGGCGCGGCGATCTTGGCGATTATCCATCACCGAAAAAATCGCGGGATTCTCTGGTGCACTCTTGGTTCGGCGGTGCTCGTTGCCTTTCAGGGGTGGCTTGGCTCGGTCGTGGTGTCGACTGAACTTAAGCCAATCATAGTCACACTTCATATGGTACTCGCGCTGGTGATCGCCAGTCTTTTGATCTACGCGACGCTTGAAGCGTACTATTTGTCCAAACAGAGCGACCAATCGAAAGCGGCGTATCCCGCGCGTGCGTCGCGCTGGGTAGCCGGGCTGTGGTTGTTGGCGATCGTGCAGGTTATATTGGGCACCGAGGTTCGCGCTGGTGCCGAGATCGCATCGCGGGAATTTCCCCTCTGGTCGAGCATTCAATGGCTCGGCAAAGCGGGCATGGTTTACCATTTGCATATGACCGTAGGGGTGCTGGTATTCGCCGCGACA
>JBGAWZ010000526.1:0-2071 GCA_044227335.1 Candidatus Zixiibacteriota bacterium
GCTGTACATGCGGAAGAGCATTTCGGCCCAGTCCTGCGATTCGGTGCCGCCGGCGCCGGGATGGATCGTGATGATGGCGTCGCGGGCATCGTCGGGGCCGGAAAGCAAAGTAGCCATTTCAAGTTTGTGGAGGTGTTCTTCGAGTTTCTCGATTGTGACCCCCATGTCTTTGGCGTCGGGGGAATCGGGCTCGACCAGGTCGATCAGCTCGGCGGTGTCGGAAAGCTCGCTGACCAGCTTGCCGTAGGCATCGAGCCACTTTTTGTGGGAGGAGATTTGCTTTAAGACTGTCTGGGCATTCTGGTTGTTGGACCAGAATCCCTCGGCGGTCGTTTTTAGCTCAAGATCGCTGATCTTGGACTTGAGGCCGTCGAGGTCAAAGATACCTCGCAAGTTTGTCGAGGCGTCCGCGAAGTTCCGGAATTCTATTTCGTATTTCAGCTATCTGCACAGTTTTCAATCCTCAATAGAGAACTCTAAGTATATGCTGTTTTATATCTTCGGTCAATTATCTAAACTACCCCAGAAGGCGACACGCGAGACGAATTTATCCGGGGCGCGAGCGTTGACACAGCCGGTCAACGATGTATCTTTGGCCTGTGGCGAAACGCGTTGATACAATTGTAGTTGGGTCGTTTGAGGTAAACTGCTATCTGGTGACTGACGAGGCGACCGGTGATTTGGTCGTCATTGATCCGGGGGATGAGGCAGAGGCAATCATGCGCCAGATTGAGAAAATCGGCGGCAAACCGAGGGGAATCCTGCTGACCCACGCACATGGTGATCATATCGCGGCGGTTACACCGATCCGAAGGAAGTACAATATTCCGCTCATTGTGGGTGTAGAAGAGAGAGAGTATCTGATCAATCCGGCGCTCAATTTATCGGGAGAAATCGGGATGCCGATGACGCTTGAACCGGCCGACCGCTTGATGGCCGATGAGGATACAGTAAGTGTCGGGTCGATTTCATTCAGGGTGCTTGCAACGCCCGGTCATACCACCGGCGGAGTTTGCTATTTGGACGAAACGGACGGAGTCTTATTTTGCGGCGATACAATTTTTGCCGGATCGATTGGGCGTACTGATTTCCCGGGTGGTTCGTACGACGCTTTGATCAAATCTATTCAACAGAAAATTCTCACTTTGCCCGATTCGATTGTTTGTTACCCCGGGCACGGACCGAAAACTACTGTGGGCGTCGAGCGACGCTCCAATCCATTCTTACTTGAGCATCTCTATGGCTGACTTAAATTCGATTACGCCACTGGCATTTGCGAATCTCTCGGATTTTCATATGCATCCGGACTATTCAATCGACGCGACTGGGACGGTTGAAGATTTTTGTCAGGCCTCGCTTCGCCGCGGGCTGGCCGAGATCTGTCTTACAACCCACTTCGACGCCAACCCGCGCTCGGACCAGGCCGCCAATTTCATCAGAGTCAACGGCGAAACAGTGCCGACGACCGTTGAAAATCTGGCTCCGTATGTTGACCATGTACATCGAGCGGCCGAGGAGTATTATCCGTATGGGCTTTCGGTAAAATTGGGAGTTGAATTCGGGTGGTTCGACAGGTGCGAAGAGCTGGCGGCCAAGTTGAAAGCGACATATCCGTTTGATTATATGCTGGTCGGCATTCACGAAATTCACGACCAGTGTTTTTGCGCCATGTCGACATATGAAAAGTGCTTTGCCAATGTGACGGTCGAAAAAGCAGTGTCAGAATATGTCCGTCAGGTTGTTTCTGCCGCCAAGTGTGGAATTTTCAACACGGTGGCGCATCTTGATTACATCAGAAAATATGGCGAGAAATTCTATGGTCAGTCGATCAATGCAGAATTCCGAAGGCATCTGCCGGAGATCTTTTCGGCGCTCAAGGATTCTAAGACGGCGATAGAGGTAAACACTGCCTCGCGACGAATTGGATTTGCCAGCTACTATCCCTCGATTGATATAATCAACGAAGCCCGTCGGGCGGGAGTCGATGTGCACTTTCTTGGTTCCGATGCCCACAAGCCCGAGCAGGTCGGATTTGAATTTGAGGAAGTAATCCACCTGGTGCCGGACGCAG
>JBGAWZ010000527.1:0-2068 GCA_044227335.1 Candidatus Zixiibacteriota bacterium
ATGCCTCGGCCGTCTCTTGACAGGTGGATGTTGTGAATATTGCCGCCAGTACCGATAGGGCGAATGGTCTTTCCGGTCCTATCGACCATAAGCAACTGGCATCCCTGCTTTGCGCCCACCAATTGATACACAAGAATGCCAGCTTCGGAGACCGAAAAATTAGCTTTCCAAGTCGTGCGATCGCTTTGCACCCGTTCTTTCGTCGCTACGGGCTCACCGCTCAACTGACCGGAACTCTGATCAAATTGTTGGACAAACAAGACGCTGTCCCTCAAGAAGAACAGTTGGCCATCGGCATATGCCCCATCAGTAAGAGTTGAAACTACCGCGTGCATTTCTTTTCCATCAAGCGAGGCCCACCAGATTCCATTAATGGAACTGTCGGGTGTATCGTGATTCCCCGCAAAAAAGATTAGGTGTTTGCCGTCAGGCAAAATGATAGGCCAGCGACAGGTTGTAATCCTGGAAGAATCCCGGTGCGTCACCTGCACCGGCGTGCCGCCCGAGGCCGGGACTTTGTACAGGTCGCTTTGGAATGAAGGACTGAAAATAATGAAATCGTCTTCCCCCCAGCTTCCGCCGCGAACAGTCTGAGTAGGGCAAATGTTCAGCACCTGCCCGGTGGCGATATCGACTCGTTTCAGTCTTCCCGGCGCACCAAACGCTATGGAGTTGCCGTCCGGAGACCAGAAGGGAAAGGCTGCACCTTCGGTTCCGGGGAGCACCCGTGCCGTCAGCTCCGAGAGATCGCGCACCCAGATTCGTGCGCCACCCGCGGAAACGGCGACGAACGCGATACGCTTTCCGTCGGGCGATACGACCGGCGGCCCGGCATTGTCACCGCCGAACAGAAAAACTGACTCGGGGGGTGCAGTGATCAGTGCCCTAATCACAGGCGCCGGCTCTTTGACGCGGGAATAGAAATAGGTCCCGATCGCAAAGAGTATTGCAATAGCGGCGATAATCCGACCAATCCACTCGCCAGTTCTTCGTTTGTGGGCTTTAACAGGCGCGGATGTGACTTGCGAATTGCCGCCTGAGGAAATCCAGCGCAATTCGTCAACCATATCCCGCGCCGATTGCCAGCGCTTATTGGGGTCTTTCGCCAGACACTTTGAAATAACTCGGTCGAGGGCGGGAGGCGAAGTCGGCTTAAGTTCGGTAACCGGGCGAGGTTCACGTTCGAGTATCGCGGCGATCAAGCTGGCCTGACTTTTTCCGTCGAATGCCTTTTGGCCGGTCACCATTTCGTACAGCATCGCACCATACGCGAATATGTCGGAGCGGGCGTCTGCTTCTCCCCCTTCGAGCTGTTCTGGGGACCTGTAGTGCATGGTGCCGACAATCGTCCCAGTTCCGGTTAGCGGCGTGGTCTGAGTGATCGCCTCAACCGTTCCGCCGCCCGACTGCAATTTGGCCAAGCCGAAATCGAGGAGCTTGGCGTTGTCTTTGGTGATAATGACATTGCCGGGTTTCAGGTCACGGTGAATCAGCCCGCGGGCATGGGCGACACTGAGGGCGTCGCCGATTTGCACGGCAAATCGAAACAGCTCTTCGGAAGAGAGCGGCGAGCGTTTGATTCGTTCAGAGAGCGTCTCGCCTTCGAGATACTCCATCACCAAATAATCGATGCCGTCCTGATGGCCAACGTCGTATAGCGTGCAGATATTGGCGTGACTGAAACTTGATATCGCTTTGGCTTCCCGGTCAAATCGCTGTCGGAGTTCCGAATTGGCCGAGATGTGGCTCGGCAGAACTTTGATCGCGACTATTCGATCAAGGCGGGTGTCTTTCGCTTTGTAGACCTCGCCCATTCCACCCGCGCCTGCCTGCGCGATGATTTCGTACGGACCTAATTTGTTTCCTGGCGACAAGGTCACTTCTTAAGCTCCTCAGTCCAATTCTGAATCACAACAAATTCGGCCGCATTCCCAAGTTCGGTGGGAGCGAGTATATAGAAGTACTTGCCATCGTTTGTTACCGCATACGGAAACAGCGTATTTCCGCCGCTGAAGGTGAAGCGATGGTTGAACAATCTGGTCGGTGTTCCGATCTCCAGACCATGCTC
>JBGAWZ010000528.1:0-2061 GCA_044227335.1 Candidatus Zixiibacteriota bacterium
GACTCGCATTTCATCGAGGATGAGAAAAAGAAAAACGACGCGCCGGTGTATCGTCATATCACGCGACTATTCTATCGCCTCGACGGATACGGTTTCCTGCCCAAAGACCGTGTGCAGATTTATCTGCTCAATCTGTCAGACACCAAGTTGAAGCAACTGACTTCGTCGCCGAAATTCGACAACCACTCGCCGGCGGTCTCCCCCGACGGCAAGTCGATCGTCTTTATTTCCAACCGGAGCAAAGAGCCGGATATTGATCTACTGTGCGACGACCTGTTTATCATGCCGATCACCGGCGGGCGCGAGCGAAAGATTGGCACTCCCGCCGGACCAAAAGAGCTCCCCAAGTTCTCCCCTGACGGCAAACTGATTCTGTACGCCGGCCACGACAACCCGAACGACTGCTGGGGGGTGACCAATCGCCACTTGTGGATTGTGGGTGTGAACGGTAATCCGAAAGCGAAAGACTTGCTCCCGAAATTCGACCGGTTTGTGATGGACCAGACAATCGCTGACCTTTCCGACGTCCACGAGACTGTCTCGCATTATTGGTCGGGCGACGGGAAACGTATTTATTTTTTGTCATCCGACGACGGCTCCACCAACGCCTACTATGTCCCCCGCTCCGGAGGCACGCCGACACGCATTTTCAAAGGCGAGTGTCATATCAAAGGACTCTCGATGAACGGACGCGGGAAGATCGCGGCTATGGTCCTGGCTGACTTGAACAATCCCGGCGAAGTCATCACCTGTCCGGCCGAATATGGCGGCGAGAAAAAGTACACCAAACATACCAATCTGAATCCCATCCTCCGCACCGAAATCAAACTTGGCAAAACGAAGAAGCTGAAATTCAAATCATTCGACGGCACCTCTGTCACCGGCTGGCTTTTGACACCGCCGAATTTCAATCCGAACAAGAAATACCCAGCGATTTTGGAGATTCACGGCGGCCCGCGTGTGCAGTACGGAAGTACTTTCTTCCACGAAATGCAGTTTCTGGCTTCAAGTGGATTTGTCGTCTTCTACACCAACCCGCGCGGTGGATCGGGTCGCGGCGAGACCTGGGCCGAGGCAATCGCCGGCGGCTGGGGCGACCTTGACTACAAAGATTGCATGGCGGCCGCCGACTGGATGGAACAACAAAAGTTCATCGACAAGAAACGGATTGGTGTCACCGGCGGCTCATACGGCGGGTATATGACCAATTGGATAGTCGGCCACACGCACCGTTTCAAAGCGGCGGTGACCCAGCGCTCGGTGGTTGAGTTGTCCTCGATGTTCGGCAATTCCGATATCGGCTGGGATCTGGAACGTGAGTTTAACGGGACACCGTGGAGCAACACCGAGAACTACCGCAAGTGCTCGCCGCTCACCTATGCCAAGAACGTCAAAACGCCTCTGCTGATCATTCACAACGAACGCGACCTACGGTGCAATATCGAACAGGGCGAGCAATTGTTCACCACGCTTCGGTATATGCGCAAGACAGTTGAATTTGTGCGTTTTCCGGAGGAACCTCACGGCCTCTCGCGCCACGGCCGCCCCGACCGAAGATTGGCTCGCCTGAACTGGATCGCCAATTGGTTTAAGAAGTATATGAAGTAGGCTGAGTGAACTCGTGGCGTCAGGCCTCCCGGCCTGACGCCTGTTTTTTTTCGGCTTGGCCGAACTCTTCACTTCATCAAAATCATCTTCTTCGTCTCAACAAAATCCGCCGCGCGGAGACGGTAATAATACACGCCACTTGAGACTGGAGAGCCATCGGAACAAATACCGTCCCACTCTAGCGTTTGTGTTCCGGCGCTCATCTGCGCTTGCCTCGACCAGACTACCTGCCCAAGCACGTTGATGATTTCCACATTCACCTCCGCCGCATGCGGCAGATCAAAAGAAATGGTCGTCGTCGGATTGAACGGATTGGGGTAGTTTTGATGGAGGGCGAATTCCATTGGGAGCGATGTGTTGTCATCGGTGACATCGGTTGGGGAGTCGCTACTGTCGGGACAAATGACCCTGACTCCCCCTCCAAACAAGTGTATTCCCCTCACGATCTTAGTT
>JBGAWZ010000036.1:0-9526 GCA_044227335.1 Candidatus Zixiibacteriota bacterium
TGGGGAGATGTTGTACTTTGGTGGATTCGACAGCGTTTTCCATTGCCTGCAGTTATCGGACGGCAAACCGGTCTGGCAATTCAAGACCGGCGGAGAAATACGTTCCACACCGGCGGTTGTCGATTCGACAGTGAATTTCATAAGCGGTGACGGCAATGTGTATTGTCTCGCCAAACACAGCGGCTTGTTGATCTGGAAATTTGCAACCAAAGGTGAGCGCAAGCAGGATTTCGCCGATTACTATCAATCTTCTCCGGTCATATCCGCCGGGAATCTGTTCTTCGGATCGGGCGACGGAAATATCTACGCCCTCCGAGGGACCGATGGTTCACTCATTTGGCAGTACGCAACCGGGGGCGTGGTTCACGCTACACCGGCTATCGATGGCGACAATTTGTTTGTCGGGTCATTCGACGGTTACTTCTACGCGCTGTCGGTCACATCCGGCGAACTTTTGTGGAAATTCAAATCGGTAGGCCAGGAGTGGTTTCCACGTGGAGATTTTCAGGGTTCGCCGACCGCCGGAAGCGGGGTGGTTGTGGTGGGAGCGCGCGACTACAACCTGTATGTGCTGGATGGCGCAAAGGGATTTTGCCGATGGAACAAGCGATTTGCGCGCGGCTGGGCATTGGCAAACAAGATCGTTGATTCAGTTCTGTACACAGGCACGTCCGATGATCGGTTGCTTATTGCTACCGAGCTTGCATCCGGTCGGGAGTTGTGGCGAACCAATCTCCATTTCAATATTTTTGGCGGACTGGCAATCGACGGTGGCATTGGCTATGTCGGAACGCTCCTTGGCAAGTTGTATGCGGTTGATCTGAATTCAGGCAAGGAACTGTGGTCATATGCCACTGACGGATACCGTGCCAATCACCTGAAGTACTTCAAAGCGGATGACTCATTTCGTGACGACATTTTTGACATTGTCAAATCCGACGAGGCATTTATCGATGTCGAGCACGAAATCGGCGCGATCTTTTCGACACCTGCGATCGCCGGTGACCGGCTCATCTGTACGAGTACTGATGGAACGGTCTACTGCCTGAAAATTCGGTGAGTGTTACCGCAAGGGACAATAGGCACCGAATACAAAGCGACGAGCATTGGCGAGATTCTCTTGTGCAATTCGGTGTGAATTTGATGCCCGGTTTTGCCGGGCATAGAGTCCCAGGAGCGAAAGTCGCCAGGAACGGGATGTAATCTTTGGGGGAGTCATATCCGAAGGGATCGGCATGAGATTGGCCAGCGTCGAAATTCGCGCCGGATTGGTCATTTGGGTCAAAAGGCCCGGAGCTGTGAGAATATCTCTGGCCGCGTCGCGATGAATCGAGGCCTGCATCTTGAGCCAATACTGTGAAGGGAGTGGAGTCTGAAAAGCACTCCAGCGGCCGCGGTCGACGCGAAACAATTCAGGGTCATGTGAGGTTGGAATTCGACTCATGATTTCCGGGTGCGCCTGCTCAAGCATCTGTTTGGAAACCTCGCTTTCACGGCGAATCAAAGGAGGCAGTCGAAGCACAAAGTCTACCAGGTCATAGTCGAGAAACGGGAAAACCGAATCGATCTTAAGTGACAACAAGCCCTGTGCAAAAAGTGCAGTCTTGCGACGGGCCCAATTAGTGAAGAAAAAGGTGGTGATTCGGTCGGCGAAATTCGGCAGGGCTGAATACAGTTCACGGTAGCGATCTCGGAGCGAAGGGGTCGGTGTCGGGGCAGACAGGCATTGACGCCAAATGTCCGGGTAGCGCTCTTCGACTGCGAGCGCCAGCGCCGCTGGGTCACCAGTGATGCCGGCCAAATGGGGGTACGTCCAGTTAAATTCAAAAAGGACGTCGCCACCGAGGCCGTCGAAATTGACCCCCTCTGCGACAGGCAGGTCGGCTAAGAGCGGCAGAATCCATGGGTGGGAATCGGTTTCGTAATCAAGCAAAGTCTGCGTGTGGCGGTAGAGACTTCCGTACCAATTGGTCGGTGGTAATGCGGATGCGACATGGGAGACACCAAGCGCACGGCAAAGCGCCGAGGCGACCGGGACATCGACTGTAATCGGTGAGTCTCTTTGGGTCACCGTTGGGGCGGTGTATGCGACTACTTGCTTTTGATGCTCCGTCAGTTCAAAGAGTATGCGACGCGAATCGTAGCCGGCGCTAAGAAAGCAAACCGGTTTTTCGATTTGCTCGACAAGTTTTGCAACCGATCGGCCGAGCAAACGTCGGGATTCCTCTACAAATTCCGGGACTGACGGCGCCGGTCCGGCCGGAAGATCAGCAAACGACCAGTACTTCTCGACTGTGATCTTTCCCGAATTGACGGTCATCACCGCGGCAGGGGCGAGGCGGGAAACAGCATTGAACAGAGTGTGATCTCCAAAAGGTGAACCGAGTGCGAATAATTCCGAAAGCGCCAGGTAGTTCGTGCCGGAATCGGGTTCGAGATGGGCAAGTGATTTGATCTCGGACGCGAATGCAAAGCCGTTAGACAATCTGCGATAATACAGCGGAATGACACCGAATCGGTCGGTGCCGATTGTCAGAGTAGCAGATTCACTCTTCCAAAGAGCGAAGACAAAGCTACCGCTGAGATCTCTGAGCAGTTGCGGGCCGAGTCTGGGATACAGTTTGCCAAAGAGAAACGCCGGATTGAGAGTCTTGAATTCACTTCTCTCGTGTCGTTCCAGTTTCTCGGTCAATCTTTGAGGCTCAAACAAGTAGCCGGAGTAAACGCAGGTTACACTCTTATCCTCGCTCGAATATAGATGAGTTGAGAAGTTGTACGACCGGAAGAAAATTCGGGCCAGACCACAGTTTGCTTGACCTGCCTGTTCGATCTGAAAATCAGATGAGTGACACAGCGGAGAAATCAGGCGATCCAGCGCGCCGTGAATGCGCTCTTTAGACCAGTCCGGCCCTACGATTCCACAGATTCGTGACACGGATCACTTATCGCACTTTTGAAAGGCAAATACAAGTTGAATCGGCAGGCATAGAAGTCCAGCAAAGTCCGGATTGCGGTCAGAAAAAGCGGGAGACGAAAACCAAGGGCCTGCGGGCGCTACTTTTCAAGCGATCGAATTTTCAGATAAAGGGCCAAAGCCAGAAGGGTGATCAAACCGGTAGCGATTCCCAAGCCCCAGCGACGGAAATAGTACTCGTCGATCAATCCAGCGGCGTCGGCTCTGACTTTTCGGGACTTTTCAATCCCTTCGTTTGACTGGGCCGTTAAGGAGTCGGAGGTGAAATTGTGGACCAGCGAGCGCATGTGAATAAGTGTCTGGTCAATTTCTTTGATGGTGAACTCTTCGTCGGTCGTCATCATGCCTTTTTCGCCCGCGTCCGCCACGGTCTTCCGGGCCGAATCAGCGACTTCAATAAGTGACGCAAACGCCGAACTCATGCCGGCGATATTGGTCGGGGCTTTGGTGCCGTCGTCGACACTGTGACAACTGGCGCAGATCTGGCCGTCGCGAAGGCCAATCATATCGTGAGTCGGTTTAACAATACCGTGATTGGAGTGGCAGGTTTCGCACATCGGCAGACCCTGGGCCTCGAACGCGGCGTTGTGCGGAGAGGCAGTGTAGAGCGCCGCTTCGATGGCGTGACAAGAGCCACAGACCGCCGATAACGACTTTGTGCCGGGCGGCGCGGCGCCGTGGTTGCCATGGCAGTCGTTACAAACCGGTGCGCTCAGGTCTTTCTTTTCAAAGACCGCAGTGCCATGAACAGACGTACGGTAGAGTTTCTCCTGATCGGTCGGGATGCCGTATTCGGCCATGTATGTCGCGTCGCTATGGCATTTGCCGCAGGTCGCCGGAAGATTGGCAGGGTGAGTTGTCGAGTGGGGCATGGCGGCGTCGCCGATTTTGTGCGAAGTGTGACAGGAAACGCAGGTCGCTACTTTCTGATCGTTTTTCAGATACAACCGCTGACCGTGGACTGAGGTTTTATATTTGTCCAATTGATCGATCGGGAGTTTTGGATTGTGCTCGTGCATGAAAGCCGCGTCGGAGTGGCACCGGGCGCAGAATGCGGGAATATCCGACCGCTTGGGCACGCCGCGCCAGTTTTTCGATGATCGTACGGCATCCATGTCGTCAAGAGTCGGATCGCCGCCGTGGCAATCCTGGCATCCTAGGCCGCGCTGGGCGTGAATATCAAGCGCAAAATCGTGCGAGGGACCTTCGTCGCCGTCAAGCTCCTGATGGCATGATATGCATTGGCTCGGCTTTGGTGATTGGGCACTTAAGGGCAGAGCCGCCAATAGAGTACAACTGAGCGCGGTCAGATATTTACGCACGGTGTTCATTCAGCGATATACCCCCAAATTGTCATTCCTACGATAAACGCAACTACACCCCAGCCAAACCAGTTCCAAAGGGGTGATCTTTTGTTTTTCGCTGAACTTTTATCCAGGAAGGGGACCAATAGCCAAATGACCCCGCCCGCTCCCATGATCAGAAGCCCAAATTGCTCACCTTCCATGAATAGCATTTTGGGCGGGAGCATTTTGAGTGCCTGGAAGGCAAACATGAAGTACCACTCTGGGCGAATAACCTCGGGTGGAGGGGCAAATGGATCGGCCTTGGCGCCGAGCGGCCAATGAACCACACCAATACCGTCGGGGAAAATTACCGCCAGGAGCGCAAGAACATTCAAAGCGATCAACCAAATCAAAATATCCCGATAGAGAAAATTCGGGAAGAACTTCATGTATTTCTTTTTCTCTGCCTGAGCGGAGTGCCAGTCGATTGGTTCGCTCATCCCCTGTCGCTGGACCAACAGTAAGTGGACTGCAAGGACAGCAGTGAAGAGTGCCGGAAGGATCGCAACATGAAGGCCAAAAAAACGGCCGATAGTCGCACCTGTAACTTCTTCGCCGCCGCGCAGAATTTCAAGCAAATAGGGTCCCACAAACGGGATGGCGTGCATCATGCCGGTGCCAACCCGCGTGGCAAAAAACGAAAGCTCATTCCATGGAAGCAGGTAACCCGAAAACCCGAAGGTCAATGCCAGCGCCAGCACTGCAATGCCGGTCAGCCAGGTCATCTCGCGCGGCGGGCGGTAGGCCTGAGTGAAAAAGACGGTGAACATGTGCAAGAAGGCCGTGAAGATCATCAAATTGGCTGACCAGGAATGGAGCGAGCGGATGAGCCAGCCGAATGTCACTTCGGATATGATGAACTTGACCGACTCGTACGCCGAGTCGGCGCCGGGACGGTAGTACATGAGAAGCAGAATGCCGGTGGCAACCTGTACTAAAAAGAGAAAGAGGGTTAGCCCGCCGAGATAGTAGAATATCGAGTGGCCGTGCTGAGGCACGACCTTGTGACTCATGTAGTCGGTTAATTGGCGGATACTCAGGCGGGCGTCGATCCAGTCGTACAGCCGCTCGCCGGTTGATTTTCTTCCGGTGGCGGGGGGCATCAACTCGCCCCTTTCGAGACAAAGATGTCGGCGCCGACCTCGTTGACTGCGAACTGTTCAAGCGGCCGTGGGGGAGGGCCGGAAATATTCTTGCCGTCGAGATCGTATTTCCCATTATGGCACGCGCACCAGAGCACGCCTTCGTCGGGGCGGTTCTGTACTGTACAATCCAGATGTGTACACTGCGCCGAAAGAGCTCGCAGTTGTCCGGTAGGCAAAAGAACAATGATTCCAAGGTGGCGACCGAAGCGAAAGGTCTTGGCTTTTTTCGGTTCGGCTTCAATCTCTTTTCGACCGAAGGGAAGTTTGACCTGGTTGACATTCGCTTCGCCCGACTTGGGTGGGAGCAAGAAACGTACAACGGGATAGACTATGGAAGCCGCAACGGCCAAGCCGGTCACCACCATGAACCGATCAAGAAAGCTCCGCCGGGAAATTCCTGCGGCACTGGATTGTTGGTTTTGATCGGTAGTCATGTATCTGGCGACAAATTGTCGTCGCATTGTAGATAGTGGCACCCAACTTTGTCAAGAATATTCTCGATTTGAACGAGTCTCATGACTGTTTCCGACAGCGGATTCATAGATATCGCCGGTCAATACTGTATTGATTAGTGAGGATTTCATTCTGCTTGGACTGGAAGCACCGACGTGTGATAGTTGTTCATCCAGTGCCGAGGAGTCTTCCAAAAAATTTCATCACCTCTGAAAGCGCAAGAGCAACTGAAGTATCAGCGACAGGCAGAAGCGGAGTTAGAATGCGTCTCTTGTTCTGACGCCAATTTCGGAGTAGAACGCGGAACAGGGTTTAGTGATGATTAGGCCGAGCGTCGTCGGTAAACAATAGCCGAAGCAAGCCCAACTGCCCAGAGCAGGGCGGTTGCCGGTTCGGGGACAGCGGAAGGGGCGGCGGCGCTGGCTGGCAGTCTGACTTGCAGTCGTCCGCGGTACTGCTGTTGCTGGTACTGCATACCGTGTTCGAAGTCATACCACGCCCAGGTTGCGTCGCTTGCGTACTGCACCGAAAGTGTGCTGGGGAGAGAACCGGCATAGTCAAAGTCGTAGCCGAATTCATGCCCAGGTAGTGAGAGCGGATAAAAGCCGAGGTGGCCGGTTCGCCACCAGCCGGATATGTATCTGATTTCCTGGCCGGGGTCGTTGCCCCACGGTGTTAGATTCCGCTGGTTGAATCCTATCAGGCGGCCCAGCGAAAACCCGGTGAAAGCGCCCATAGCGGGCATGCCGTCGCCTGAATAAAACATGTCAAAGTTGTAATCAACCTGCACTCGAAACCGGTACGAATATTCCCCGATCTGAGTCACGGTTGGCGAAAAGGCGGTGACGAAATTGAGGGTGTGTCCGGATGCAGGGAAGAGGAAAAGGACGATCATTGCACTCGCCAGAAGGCGATTGAAGGCGTGAAGTGCCGAGGAGTTCCGGCGCTGTCTGTCGCGTGTGATGTCGAGGCCGTCCATGACCATCCCTTGGATAGAAGCAATATCTGTGCCTGAGTCGTATACGAGTGAAACGCCACCCGGCTGATGAAAATCACCTGATGGATGAGGAGCGATTGTCGAGGAGAAATCCAGATTGCCAGGAAATCGAGTGTGACGGTGGCGCCTGAAGGAGCAGTTCTATTGGACACATAACTGCACACTGAGCGCAGTTGTTTACACAATTACTGTGTGACGCGACGGGAGAAATTTTCCCACTTGAATGATTCGCGGGTGCTTAGCTGGCATAGCTGACTCGTTCGGTCAACTGTGGGAATGATTGGCGGCATTCGGTAAAGAGACGTACCGCTTCTTCGTGGCAGAAATCGGGATTAGTCCACGGCAATTGGGTGAACCGGCCACGAGCGTATATCAACGTGGTTTCGGCAAAAACTCCCTTGCCGAGATATATCCGGTGGCCAAACTCACGGTATGACGACATGATCAGGTTGTGCGGCGAGAGAATGCCGGGATCGATATTGACTGTCCGAAACGTATAGTCGTCAACTTGGTCACCTAGTTGGCGCTCGATCTTGTGGCAACTCGCCTTTATTTCAGGGAGAGCATCGCGCTCGACCATTTTGTCAAAAGAGAAAAAGCGCCGTGACAACTGGCGGCCCATTTCTTCGGCGTATCCGTTGTCGGAGCACTCGATTTCGGTGGTTTCGGACAGAACCCGGCCGAACTGTTTTTCCAGCAGTTTGAGACAGTCAGCCAGACCGTCGAGGGAGTTGTAAATAACAGATACTATTAACCGCCCCGGTGGCGGCGTTTGGAGTCGTGCCATGGGGCGGTATGTAGCGGCCTACCAAAGAGAAAGCAACAAAAACTCGATGCTATCTTAACCCGCCGAGGAGTTTCAGGTCCTAAAGATTCCGTTGCCCCCTGCCGATATAAGAAAAAGGGTCGCAGGGCGACCTATCAAACTCGAAACTCAGAGTTACCCATAGACAATGGAGGTTGGGATGAACGAAGGATTTGCTATGGAGTCGGGCGGCGGATTGTTGGCCATGCTTGGCACGACTTTTCTGCTGTTTGCGATCGGTCTGTACCTGGTTTTCTCATGGCTGTTCTATCGAATCGCCTGCAACGCCGGACAGAAAAAGGACGCCTGGTGGGCGTTCATTCCGATTGTGAATGTACTGCTCTTCTGCAAGACAGCTCAAAAGCCGCTCTGGTGGTTTTTCCTCTGTCTGGTTCCGTTTGTCAACATTGTGGTTCTTGGAATACTCTTCTGGAAGACGGCCGAGAACTGCGGCCAGCATGGATTCTGGGGAATCTGCCTGCTGTTGCCGTTTATCAATATTGTCGCGCTTTTGGTGCTGGCGTTCAGCAGTCCCAAGACTCCTGATCGTCCGGTTCCGATCAATCCGCGGCCGCGTCAGCCGGTCGGTGTTTGATCTCTCTCTATTGAAATTTTGTTCTAACCCGGTGGCTCTTGCCGCCGGGTTTTCTTTTTGACCATTCATCGCGCAGAAGCCCAAAGAGGAGTTCGTCGTACCAGCTGTTGTTGCGAAACGTTGCCCGGCGGAGTCGGCCTTCGGAAACAAACCCTGCTTTTTGTAGCACCCTGGCCGACCGTGTGTTCGGGTGAAACACTTTGGCGTACACGCGCACCAGTTTTCGCTCAGTGAACAAGTACTCGACTACCCGATTGACGGCCTCTACAACGTACCCATTGCCCCAGTATTTTTTGGCCAGCCAGTAGCCGATTTCGGCGGAGCGATTCACAGCCGACAGATTATGAACACCAACCGCCCCGATCACTTTGTTTGTTTCACGATCAACCAACGCGAACACCGAATTTGCCTTTCGGGCGGCAGGTGTCGAAATGCGGCGGAGAAAACCAAGATAATCCCGCAGTATATACGGATGGGGCATGTAAGTGTAGCGCGTGACCGCTCGGTCTTTGAGCTGGCGGACAATATCAGGTGCGTCGGATTTTTGATATGGCCTGAGTATCAGCCGATCGGTCGTAAGCGCCGCCCCGGTGATTTTTTCGGTTCGTTTTATCATGTCTCACTCAATCCTCGCCGGGCAACTTCCCGCCAAATGATGGTTTGACGATGGCTTAGCGCCGCCGTATATTGCCGCGACAGTGAGGGAATTACGGTATGAAAGCTAAGGCCGTCAAGGCCGCCCACGGGCTAAAACTGTCCTGCAAAGGGTGGCATCAGGAAGCCGCCCTGCGGATGCTGTCCAATAATCTCGATGCCGAGGTTGCCGAGAAGCCCGATGAACTAATCGTTTACGGTGGCTCGGGAAAAGCGGCCCGCAATTGGGCCTCGTTTGACGGCATTGTCAAATCCCTCAAATCGCTTGAAAATGACGAAACGCTCTTAGTGCAATCGGGCAAGCCGGTCGGCATTTTTCAAACCCACGAACATGCGCCCCGGGTCTTAATCGCCAATTCCCATTTGGTACCGCACTGGGCGACATGGGAAAAATTTCGCCAACTTGAAAAACTTGGGCTGATCATGTACGGCCAGATGACCGCCGGAAGCTGGATTTATATCGGCAGTCAGGGGATTATTCAGGGGACATACGAAACAATTCAGTCAATCTCTGACAAGCACTTTGGCGGCGATCTGACCGGCAGGTGGCTATTGAC
>JBGAWZ010000037.1:0-9518 GCA_044227335.1 Candidatus Zixiibacteriota bacterium
GAATACGGTCGCTATCGCCGAAGCCTGTAATCTGGAACTCGAACTCGGCAAACTGAAACTCCCACAGTTCCCGATCCCCAAGCCGTTTGTCGATCCCGATCTGTATCTAAAAGACCTATGCGAACGCGGCGCAAAAGAACGCTACGGCGAGTTGACCAAAGAAATCAAAACGCGGCTTGAGTACGAATTAGGTGTCATTCGCCAGATGGGGTACGCCGGTTATTTTCTGATCGTGAAAGATTTTTGCGACTACGCCCGCAACAACGGTATACGTGTCGGACCGGGCCGTGGCTCGGCGGCGGGCTCGATTGTGTCGTATGTGCTCAGGATTACAAATGTTGATCCAATTGCGTTTGGCCTTTTGTTCGAGAGATTCTTGAATCCCGAGCGCATCTCGATGCCTGATATCGATATCGATTTTTCTGATCGCGGCCGTGACCGGATTATCAAATATGTGATCGATAAGTACGGCGCGGAGAATGTCTGCCAGATTATCACATTTGGTACGATGGCCGCGCGCGGTGTGGTGCGCGATGTCGGCCGCGTGCTCTCGATGCCCTACGGCGAGGTCGACAAGATCGCCAAGATGATTCCCGCACAGATCGGCATTACCCTTGAGCAAGCTATTAAGCAAGTGCCGGAACTTGAGCAATTACGCAAATCCGATGTCCGCATCAATCGTCTGCTTACCTACGGTATCACGCTTGAGGGTCTCGCCCGTCACTGTTCGACCCACGCCGCCGGAGTGGTTATTGCCCCCTCAGCACTGACCAATTATGTGCCGCTTTTTAAGGGGTCCAACGACGAAATAACGACCCAATACGACATGACGATGGTCGAGGAAATCGGCCTTTTGAAGATGGACTTTCTGGGGCTTCGCACGCTGACGGTGCTCGACGATGCCCTCCGCATGATCAAAGAAAATCACGGCAAGGAAATCGATCTGGACACACTCACGCTCGACGATCCCGAAGTTTTCAAAATCTTCGCGCGCGGCGACACAATCGGCGTTTTCCAGTTTGAATCGATGGGGATGCGCGACTATATGCGCCGCCTGGTGCCGGAGAATTTCACCGACCTGACCGTGATGAACGCCCTCTATCGTCCCGGCCCGCTCGATTCGGGGATGATTGATGAATATATCGATCGCAAGCGCGGCACCAAAAAGCCGGTCTATCTGCATCCGGTGCTCGAACGAAGTTTGGGCGACACCTACGGCGTGATTGTCTTTCAGGAGCAAGTGCTCAAAATCGCCAACGAACTGGCCGGCTACTCGCTTGGCAAAGCTGATCTATTGCGCAAAGCGATGGGAAAGAAAGACGCCGCCCTGATGGCCGATCAAAGAGAGGCGTTCAAAAAGGGCGCTTCGGCCAATAAAGTGGCGCCGGAGGTCTCGGTCGAAGTATTCAATCAGATCGAGACTTTCGCCCGCTACGGATTTAACAAAGCCCACGCAACTTGCTATGCACTGGTCGCCTACCACACCGCGTGGCTCAAACGATACTACCCACACGAATTCATGGCGGCGTTGATGACCTCCGAAATGTCCGACTCCGATCGGATCTATATCCTGCTCGAAGAGTGCCGACGGATGGGCATTCAGGTTTTGCCCCCCGATGTGAACGAGTCGAAAGTTGATTTTGCAG
Source organism: Candidatus Zixiibacteriota bacterium (assembly GCA_044227335.1). GTDB lineage: Bacteria > Zixibacteria > MSB-5A5 > GN15 > FEB-12 > JACRAV01. The sequence continues at coordinate 1,647 of JBGAWZ010000037.1, forward strand.
TCATAGACCGGAAAATCCGGTTCGGACTTCTGGCGGTGAAAAATGTCGGCGAGGGACCCGCTACCGCGATTGTGAAATTCCGCGAAACCCACGGCAAGTATTCTGATCTGGCACACGTGGTATCGTCACTTGAGCCGCGTCTTTTGAATCGCAGGACACTCGAATCGCTCATCGCCGCGGGAGCGGCCGATTCGCTACCAGGTAAGCGGGCGCAGAAATATCAGGTGGTCGAGCCGATGCTCGAATTCGGCCACCGGGTCTTTGAGCAACACTCGACAGTCGATCTGTTTGCCACCTCGGGCAAGAGTATCGCCCGGGTCTCCCCTGCCCTGCCCGATATCGCCGAGTGGCCCGCCACCGAGAAATTAGCCAAAGAAAAAGAGATGCTCGGCTTTTACATCTCGGGTCATCCGTTGGACAAATATCGCAATGAAATTTCCTCGTTTACCAATGCCTCAGTTTCATCACTTGCCGGCGCCCCTGACGGCCGCGAAGTAACCGTCGCTGGCATTCTGACCTCAATCAAGAAAAAGACCGATAAAAAGGGCAACCTGATGGCTTTCGCCAGCATGGAGGATTACTCCGGATCGGTGGAACTGATTGTCTTTTCAGACTGTTACCAGAAAAGCAGTGCTGTCATGGAGCCAGACCGGATGATTCTGGTGACCGGACGGGTTTCGACCCGCGAGGGGGAAACAGCCAAGATCGTCGCCTCGGAAATTGTCGGACTGGAACAACTTACCGAGAAATTCCGATGCCAGCTCGTCCTTAAGATCGAGCCGGATTGCGCCGAAAAGACCATAACTGAGGCCCTCGCCTCGCTAGCCGAACATCAGGGCCAGGTGCCGGTCCTTTTAGCGGCGCGCGAAAACGGATCTGAAGTGTATATTAAGTCAAAGAGATATTTCGTGACCCCCGACTTTGAGCTGTTAAACCGGCTCAAAGAGATTTTGGGACACTCGTCGGCCTACCTCCGGCCCATGTGATTTGTAGGATTTGAAAAAAGTAACTGGACGATAAAGGACCCTAGATGAAACGCCTGACATTCTTAATCGGAGTGATTGCTGTGATAGCGCTCGCGCTCTCACTTTCCGCCAACGAGCCGGTCAAACCGGCCAAGCAGGACGGCACCTATGCCTCCACCACTCCCAAAACCGACGGCGCCGGACTGGTCTGGTATTCCTACCCGGATGCCCTCAAGCGATCCAAAAAGGAAGGCAAGCACCTGATGATCCATTTCACCGCCACCTGGTGCGGATGGTGTAAGAAGATGGAAAAGGAGACATACACCGACTCAAGTGTTACCAAGATGCTTGCCAACGACTTTGTTCTGAGCAAAGTCTGGGGGGATCAGGATAGTTTGTTCGATATCGACGGTTACAAAATCTCGGAAAAAGATCTCGGCCAGACCCAGTTCGCTATCCGCAGTTACCCGACATTGGCTTTCATCTCACCCGAGGGAACAAACCTCGGCACACTTCCGGGCTACCGTCAGGCCCCGGAACTCAAACGCATCCTGGAATTTGTACGCGACCGCAAGTACGACACCACCCGCGCCAATCAACAGCAACCCTCCGGCAGCGAACAGAAATAGCAATCCCGCACAAGACTGAACGACCTCATACAGGAGTTGTAATGAAGAAATTTCTTCAAATTGTCGGTGGTCCGGCATTAATCGCCTTGGCGCTCACCGCCTGTAGCGGCGACAAGAAAGACGCCGCCCAGACCAACACCGACACGCAAACCGACCAAATGCAGGCGCAGATTCCGGCGACTCAGTCGTCAAACTCCATGGCTGACCCGAGCGCTGTGCAGTTTGCGACAGTCGATATCGACGGCGCCACCCGGCAGTCGACCGAATGGGTCACCAAACAGCCGGTGATCATTAATTTCTGGGGTACCTGGTGTCCTCCCTGCCGCAAAGAAATCCCCGATCTGGTGAGATTCTACGAAGAATACAAACCAAAGGGCGTAGAAATAGTCAGTCTGGCGGTCAACGACAACCCCGACGCGGTGCGTTCCTACGCTGAAAACGCCGGAATGAAATGGGTGATGCTGATGGGCGATGATGGCATCTACCAGAAATACGGCGGCATTCGCGGTGTGCCGACAACCATTTTCATCGATCGTAACGGAAAAGAGATCGATCGCTTTGTCGGCGCCCGTTCATACGAGGATTTCAAAGCCGCGGCGGATAGAATATTGTAGTTACACTCATTTCAGATGAATTTGTGGGGCGGGTTCGTCTTTGAACCCGCCTTTTTTGTTCGTGGCGATCGTCCCCGGCCGCCACGTAGTGTTTAGTTCGAGTTCTCCGGATCAAGAGCAGATGTCGAAACCTCTCGCTGACGCTCGACCCCGCCTATGGCAGGGCAGGGGTTTCGACGTACATCTGAAGTGACTGCGGGTTAACAGACACTTGCACCGAGAACTTCAGAAGTTCCACATTTCTTTTTCTTTTCCAGTTAGTCTTGTCATGACGGCAAGCGTGTCAATTTCCTTCGGCACCTTATCAAGCACATACTGCACATGCAATCTTAGGCGTAACTCTCCGACGGAGTCGGGAATTGTGACTCGCTCATACCACCAATAGTGTTGGCATGGGGCGAAATGCTCTATGCTATCTAATGTGGGACTTATTGTATTGCCCGCGAACTGCAATTCAAAGTTTTTGACCTCTAGAGACTCAAAGAACGCGTGCCACCGATCATCGCAATCCCCGGCGTAGTATCTGGAGGCGCATATATATACTTCATAGGAACTGCTTCGATAGCTGCGCTCGTTTACGGGCTCAACATCTATCTGAACTCCCCAGAACACACTATCAAGAAATATCCCCTCGTTAGGATAGTGCGGTTTTCCTCCAAAGTCGAACTGCTTGTAGTAATAATTCAGACAGCCTCCGAAGGACCATATCACCAGAATCAAAAAAAGGAAAGCCAAGACGTTTTTGGTGAGTAAGAGGCAGTGGGCTCTTCGTCGTATTCCCCCAAAAATGCCGGCGATTAACAATTTCCCTCTCCCTTCCCAAGAAACACCCTCACCATATACCACACCACTGCAATCGCGATCACGAAAAACAGCACAAACACCACAAAGATCGACCACTGCGGGCGCACCGAGAGGCTCTCCGGCTCAAAGCTCCCGCTCAAATGCACCAGCCGTACATAGTGCCTCGTGAGCACCATTGCTAACAGCGAAGTGAAAACCATCGCCGCCGCCCCGATAAACTTCCTTTTGAAAAAGAAGTGGAGCGATCCGGCCGAAAGAATAATCCCGAGCGTGAGCGCCCAGATTCCCGGTGTGCGCATGAACGGCCGCAAATGGGGGCCGAGACTGATCAGGTAAAATGTCCCGAATGTCCCGGCGATCACTGTTCCCCAGAGGAAAAAAGCCCGGCCAACTTTGTAAGCGTCGTCGTGGTTCTTGCCAAGCCACCCAACAAAGAATCCGCCGACAGTGATCGCGCCGAACACCATATGGAGCCAGCGGTATCCGTATCCGTGAATATCGGGGTTGATCGCCCACCCCGATGGATTACCGGCATAGACTTTTGCAATCAGATCTGGCTGTTCGGCCATCGAAAAAATCGAACTGTAAACAAGCGACACATAGACAAAGCAGGCCAGTGCCCCGAAAAGATACGCCGGCCTGTTTCCCTGTCCCTTTTTTTGTGACATCGACGCGGCGTACAGCAAATAATATCCCACAATCACCGCTCCGATAATTCCCAGCCAGAACCAGGCTGACACAATCGAGGCCGCGTAGACTTGACGGTGGAATACCAATTGAAGAAATAGTAGCGGCGCGACACCGAAAGTAACTGTGGCCGCCAGGGCACTTGGAAAGAGTGTGATAAATCTATGCACCACCGGATGATTCCATCGGTCGGTGAATTTTCCCCACAGGATTGCGATCAAACCGCCAACCAGAAAGTTCATCGCCGCAAAGTGCAAAGTCAGCGTGATCCAGTGCAGAAGATTGATCAGCCAGAGCGGCGCCGAGAGAAAATTGTAGTCGGGTAGTTGCATGGCTATTTCCCTCCCGCCGGTATCGATTTCAAATATGCCACCAGCGCATTCCAGTCCTCATCCGATCCGGTATAAACCGGCATGAATTCATCGTAGTCGCCAGACGACGACCTAAAGTCAGCGTAGTCAGTGTCAGACAACCCTAAAATTGACTCGGACTTGTCATTGAACCCGCCGATCACATGGCACTTGCCGCATCGAAGGTCGTAGACTTTCTTGCCAAGCTCCACACCAGACAGGCCGTAAATCTCGGCAACTGACCGGCGATCGGTCTGCGCATAAATGTGACGGGCTATAGCCACAGCTTCGGATGTTGTCCCCAAGAATGGCGGCATATTCCCGCGAAGTTTATGCGCGCCCTTTACAATTCCCGCAATGAAGAGCGAATCAGTGCCGTCAAATTGCGGCTTGAGTGGTTTGTAACCGCTAATAGTGTGGCACGACCGGCAGGCGCGGCGAAACAGATCAGCGCCGTCGTCGCCGGTTTTGTATGCGATGTGCGCCAAGAGGCCGTCGGCTTTGAGTTCATCTGTGCGGGCCACATCGATACCGTTGCCGTACATGTAACCATAGATCGCGTATGGTTTCCGGATCGACTCGCGCGTCCACTCAAACGCCCCGAAAAAGAAAAGGCCCGCTATCATCATGACGATCGCCATCGCACGGTTTAACTTTGTCGCCAGCAAATATCCGATGACTATAGCCAAAAGGAGGATACCCCCCGCAAACCAGATTGTTTGCTCTATGTGTGTCATCACCGCCGGCATCGCACTCTGCGCGATATTGCGCGTCTCGATCGGCACTGCGTTCCAGTACCACCATCCGGTGATCGCCGCAATGACCAGACCGCCAATTATCCAATGGGTGTTGAGGCGCGCCATCTTTCCCTTGAAAATCTTGTCTGAGATTCCGCCGGCGACTAACTGCGCATACAATCCGGCCAGCATGATACAGATACCGGTGCGGAACCAAAGCGATGACCAAAAAGTCGGGTTGAACAGGCCGTCCCAGACATTTCCGGTACTCAACCACTCACCCGGAGTGAGCATGTAGTCGATGATGCCGTTGATGGCAAAGAGCGACATCCACGCCGCCGCGAAATATATCCAGCCGAGAGCCAAATGAGAGCGAGCCGACATCCTCTCCCAGCCGTAGTAGTAGAAAATCGCCGCGGCGACTTCGACTACGAAAAATGTCCACTCGGTCGCCCAGGCCCAGACAAAGTTATGTATGAGCGCTTCGGTCGCCGCAGGATTGAGCAGGCCAATCACAAACCAGATGCCGACACCGGTGATTGCTCCCATCACGAGCGATGTCAAGATGAAGAACTTTGAGAGCTTTTTCAGGTATGTAAGTGTTGCTTGGTCGCCGCGCTTTCTGGCCCCTGATTCGACAATCACCAGATATAACCCGCCGCCGATTGCGAAATGGGAAATGAATACGTGCAAAATAGCAATGCCGCCCATCAGGTATCCATACCCGATCCCGACATCCCAGAATGGATAATTCATACGGTCTCCTTTGATCGACGTGAAGACTCCGGATGTCGATCACCGGAAACTAACCGGAATTGTTGATGGCGTCAAATTGGAATTATCGGGTCTTGTAGGGCGGGTTCGTCTTTGAACCCGCCATCCTGATGTCGGCACAAAAAGAACGGCGGGTCCCAAGAGGGACCCACCCTACAGGGATATTAGTCCGTGCCGTAAGGTCTCCCGGCCTGACGGTTGCTCAATTCAAAAAGGATGTCAGGGCAGGAGCCCTGACATCACGTCACATCGCGAGACAAAAAAAGGCGGGTTCAAAGACGAACCCGCCCGAAATAATGCAACGCGGACGTCCCCGTCCGCGAGCTCAATATATGCCGCGACTACTCCACCGTCACTGACTTCGCCAGATTTCTCGGCTGGTCAACCGAGCATCCGCGCAAGACCGCGATATGATACGCCAGCAACTGAAGCGGTATCACCGACAAGAGCGGCGAGAGCATTCTGTTGGTCTGAGGAATATAAATCACGTGGGCGACCCGGTCGGCGATTTCTTCGTCGCCTTCGGTAGCAATCGCAATCACGCGTCCATTTCGCGCGCGCACCTCGGAGATATTCGACATGACTTTGTCGTACACACCGTCTTTGAGCGCGATCACGAGCACTGGCATATTTTCGTCGATCAACGCGATCGGGCCGTGCTTCATTTCAGCGGCCGGATACCCCTCGGCATGGATATACGAAATTTCCTTGAGTTTGAGCGCCCCTTCAAGCGCCACCGGGAAATTAATCCCGCGACCGAGATAAAGGGCGTTGTTTGAGCGATAATAGGCCTCGGCAATCGCCTTGATTTCGTCTTCGCGCTTGAGGATTCGCTCGATCTGGCTGGGAATACGTTCCATCGCCTCAATCATCTCGTGACCCTGCGCCACCGACATTTGCCGCATCCGCCCGAGTAAATTGGCAATGAGGCCGAGCACCATCACCTGCGAGGTAAAGGCCTTGGTCGACGCCACACCGATTTCGGGCCCGGCATGGATATACACGCCGCCGTCGGATTCGCGGGCAATGGTCGAGCCAACGACATTCACGATACCAAGAACTGTGCATCCGAGTTTTTTCGCTTCGCGCATGGCGGCCAGCGTGTCGGCGGTTTCGCCTGATTGCGAAATCGCAAACAAGAGCGTCGAGTCGTCAATAATCGGCGAGCGGTACCGGAATTCCGACGCGTACTCAACCTCGACCGGTATCCGCGCCAGTTCTTCGATCATGTATTTGCCAATGAGCGCGGAATGCCACGAGGTCCCGCAGGCGGTGATAACCACCCGTTTGACCCGACGCAATTCTTCATATTGCAGATTCAATCCATTGAGGCGCGGCATGCCTTCGTCGAGATTCAACCGGCCTCGGATCGCATTACGCAGACATTCCGGCTGTTCGTGAATCTCTTTGAGCATGAAATGCTCGTACCCCTCTTTTTCGATCATATCGAGGGTCCAATGAATTTCTTCAAGGCGCGGTGAAATTTTCACATTGGTGATGGTCGTGATTGAATATTCGTCGTTGGTCACCGTGGCGATTTCGCCGTCTTCAAGATACACCACTCGGTTGGTATGTTCGAGCATGGCGCTGACATCCGAGGCAACAAAGTTTTCTCCGTCGCCATGGCCGATCACCAGCGGCGATCCTTTGCGCGCGGCGACGATCAGGTGCGGATGGAGCCACGACACCACCGCTATCGCATAGGTACCTTCCACCTGGGAGAGTGCCGCCCGGACTGCCTCGGTCAGATCGCCGTTGTAGTTCATATGCACCAAGTGCACCAGAATCTCGGTGTCGGTCTCGCTCTGGATATTGTATCCGTTGCGAACCAGATATTCTTTTAGTGTGCGGAAATTTTCGATGATGCCATTATGAACAAGCGCGATCTCGCAATTTTCGTCGGTATGCGGATGGGCGTTGACTTCGTTCGGCTCGCCGTGGGTGGCCCAGCGGGTGTGCGCGATACCGTGGGTGCTGTTGAAATCTCGACCCCCCAGCGCCTGCTCGAGCATTTTGATCTTGCCGACCGACTTCGACACGATCAGACCGTCCTCGCCAAGCAGGGCCAGACCGGCTGAATCGTACCCGCGATACTCAAGTCGCTTGAGACCGTTGATTAGTATCGGGAATGCTTTTCGATTACCCACATATCCGACTATTCCGCACATATCGCAACTCCCAGCTTATTGAAAATACGAAATGACTTTCCCGTATACTTCGTCAGTTGTTTTCTGACTTGTTGTTTCCACTATCACTCTGAAGATCGGCTCGGTGTTGGAACTCCGAATCTGGAGCCATCCCGAGTCGAAATC
>JBGAWZ010000529.1:0-2047 GCA_044227335.1 Candidatus Zixiibacteriota bacterium
GTTCTGACTTCTGCGTTTAATGAAGTAGAGAACAATGTTTGTGGGTTGCCCGGAAGGAATTCGGGCTCGTGTGAGAAAGAAGGCGGCGCCAGGATGCGCCGCTTTTCGTTATTGTGTTTGTCAACTGACCCACCCTTCGGGTGCGGTACGGTGCCTGGCGGGCGTCCTCGCCTGCCATGAGCCGCCACGCCGACTCACTGTTTCGTCAGGTCTTGCGGCTCGAGCGCACAAGCGGACGAGCCGTGTGACCTGACGGCACAATATCCGCTACCGAATGTTTCCTTCGCTTGAGGTCGGGTCGATGATCGCCCGCACCTGCGAGACTTTGTTGGCCGGGAATCCGCCCTTCTGGGCATGTTCACGCACCATCGCCTCATTCTCCGCGATATAGACGCAGTAGATCTTGTCGTCGACGACGTAACTCTGTACCCACTGGATGGCAGTCCCCATTTTTTGGAGGACTCCGCACGACGCCTGGGACAGAGCGGTGAGCTCGGCGTTGTTCATCTTTCCCGCTCCGGGTACTTCGCGTTCGATTACAAATTTCGGCATGGTTAATTCCTGCGTGTGAGGTGGCGGATTACTACGAATAGGGCGTAGACTATTTGTATCTATTATTATACGCCCGAACGTGCCGGGAGTCAATGGACAGAAATAGAAAGTCGGGACCACAAGGATCCCGACCTACGACTCTGATTTCGAAAACGAAACTTGGCGGGTTCAAAGACGAACCCGACCGGCTTACTTCGCCTTCATGTTCGGCGTGATCATCTGTTCGGGGCGCACACGCTGATCGAACTCTTCGGCAGTCATGAGGCCAAGGGCAACAGCCGCCTCTTTAAGGGTCGTTCCCTCTTTGTGCGCCTTCTTGGCGACTTTGGCGGCGTTGTCGTATCCGATAAACGGATTGAGCGCGGTGACCAGCATGAGCGACTTATCCAAATGCTGTTTGATCGCCGGTTCGTTGGCTTCGATTCCAACAGCACAGTGCTCGTTAAACATCTCGCACGAATCAGCCAGCAGCCGAATCGATTGTAGCAGATTGTGAATGATGACCGGCTTGAAGACATTGAGTTCAAAGTTCCCCGAGGCCCCACCAATGTTTACCGCGACATCGTTGGCGATCACCTGCGTACAAACCATCGTCATTGCCTCTGACTGCGTCGGATTGACCTTGCCGGGCATGATCGAGGATCCCGGTTCGTTTTCGGGAATCGTGATCTCCCCAATTCCACAGCGTGGACCCGAGGCAAGCCAGCGGATATCGTTGGCAATCTTATTCAGTGAACAGGCCAGTGTTTTCATCGCGCCGGAACACTCAACCATTGCGTCATGCGTGGCCAGCGCCTCGAATTTGTTCGGAGCGGTGACGAAAGGTTTTCCGGTTAGTTGGGATATACTCCTGGCGACTTTCACCGCAAACTCGGGATGAGTATTCAGTCCGGTGCCAACCGCAGTGCCGCCGAGCGCCAGCGGATACAGACGTGTAAGCGAGCCGTTGATGCGGTCCAAACCGTTGGTCAACTGCTGGACATATCCGGAGAATTCCTGTCCGAGGGTGAGCGGAACTGCATCCATAAGGTGAGTGCGGCCGATTTTGACGATCTTATCAAATTCTTTCGCCTTCTTATCAAGCGTGTCGCGCAACTGTTTGACCATAGGCAGTAACCGACGATGAATTTCTTCGACGGCCGCGATGTGCATTGCGGTCGGGAATGTATCGTTGGATGACTGCGCTTTGTTGACATCGTCATTGGGGTGTATCGGCTTTTTGGAACCCATGACCCCGCCGGACAATTCAATCGCCCGGTTGGAAACAACCTCGTTGACATTCATATTAGTCTGGGTGCCTGATCCGGTCTGCCAGATAACCAGCGGGAAATGATCGTCGAGCGTGCCGGCGATTACTTCATCGCAGACTTTGGCAATTAACTCGCCCTTCTCTTTCGGCAGAAGTCCCAGCTCGACATTGACCAGCGCCGAGGCTTTTTTCAAGATGCCAAAGGCGCGGATCAGTTCGCGCGGCATCCGCTCGCCGCCGATGCGG
>JBGAWZ010000530.1:0-2039 GCA_044227335.1 Candidatus Zixiibacteriota bacterium
AAACTCGAGTTTCACATAAGCCTTTACCCCGGGGCTGATTCCCGTGCGAAGCCGGACAAGGGGGGTGTGTCCGACCAAATCCAAGATGCTCTCAAACGCTTTCATAGTTTCCTTTTGTTATGCCGGCAAAGCTTATACAAACCAAGGTCGAAATTCAAGACTTTGTTTGCGCCAAATTTTCGGCGTTTTTGTTGACTGAGGCGGGGGCGACTCGTATATCGCCGGGGATGAGAATTGCCTGAAAGAGTGGCTGGCCTTGTTGATACGTAAGCAATTGTGATAGGAAAAGATATGATCGCGCCGAAAGTGCTCATTAGTTGGCTTGTGGTTGGTGTCGTGTTGTGCGGATGCTCTGAAAAGCAGAAAGAAGCGGCCCGCCTTGAAGCAGCGATGAAAAACGGAGATTCGGTCATCGTGCCGGAGCATGCCGGTTCCAGTGACACAATAGTGCGCGGGCAATTTGATTCGGCGGTGGCTGAGATTTCCGCCCAAGCGGTTCTGGTAACGCCGCAGACAACGGGCGATTCACAGGCAATCGAAGGCGCGGCCGATTCCAATTTGAGTGGCCCGGATATGCAGACATCAGAATCGTCCCCCGCCGGATCGACCGTCGACTCCAACAGCTCTGTGTCAATAGAACAGGTGATGGATGCCGGGGCGATTCCGCAAGAGGAAGTGCCAAAGGGCAAAGATACTTCGCCGGCAGTTACGCCGTCGCAAGGGCAGGCGGAGAGCACTGTCGGATTTGTCGTTCAAGTGGCAAGCACGCCGGATGCATCAGAAGCCGCCGGTCTGGTAGCGAAATTCACCAAAGGCGGGTACCCGGCGTTCACGATGAAAGTGGAAGTTGACGGCGCCACCTATCACCGAGTCCGGATTGGAAGGTATACCACGGTAGCTGAAGCCGAGGCGGCGCTTTTGGAACTGCACGACAAGTTCAAAGTGAACGGGTTTGTGGCGTCAGTTAGATGAGACCAAAGAGCCAAGACTTTGTAAGAAACGCCGCTCGGTCCAGCCGGGCGGCGTCTTTTTGGGGAGCACAATTTTTCTAGGCCGATACTGATTGCAGGGCGCCGAGGACTTTGTCTTTTTCTTCACGAATAAGTCGCCGATAGAAAGTACATTCGTGACAGCTAAGTGCTCGTCCTTCACTTTGTGCCAATTGGCGGCACCCTGAGTCGGGAACCAGCCAGCATGCGCGGCCCGCGGCCACACCGCCATTTTGACCGTCGTGTTTCATAGACTTTGTGACCGGGCACTGACCAAGAAGGGGGACCAAGACTCCGCCTGGTTCCCGTCCGCAGTTGCGAAATTCCCAGCAGTTGAGGCGACGCAGGTTCGGCATGTCTACTGGTTGTCGACAACGCGAAGAACGGCGCCGAACTTGGGATTGGATTTCATGTCTTTCACCTGGCTGTCGTTGGCGACGCTCATGAATTCGTTGTATGACTTCTTGGCTTCTTTGATATCATCGGTCGCAAAATAACAGAGCATCAGGTACTCATGGATGTCGGCGTTTTTCGGATCGAGCGAGCGGGCATCCTTCAGGTGTTTGATCGCCTGTTTGGGATTACCCTGAGAGAAGCGGGCCAACCCAAGGCCGTAGTATGCTTGCACGTTGCGTCGGTCGACAGATATCAACTGCTCATAGTCGGCGATCGCGGCGATCTGCTCGCCACGGGCGAGATAAAGATTTCCCCGACCGGCCAGAGCGGCGGTTGAGGTCTTGTCGGTGCGGATGGCGCCGTTGTAGGCGATCAGGGCTTTGCCCATGTCACCGGCCACCCGATAGATTTCGGCGGCGCGAAGGTAATCTTCCGATGCCTGTGAGTTGCGCCCGGTCTTTGACTTCAAATCCGCCAACCCGATATAGGCGGCGGCATAACTCGGTTTGGCTTCGATCGCCGCGGCGAACTCATTCTCGGCAGTGGTAAGGTCGTTTTGACTCACGGCCGCCAAGGCCGCTTGGTAGTGCTGTTCATCCGCCGGGACTGAAGGTTTGGCTGTCGGAGTCTTTTGAGGCGTCAGTTTCACCGCCA
>JBGAWZ010000531.1:0-2032 GCA_044227335.1 Candidatus Zixiibacteriota bacterium
GCACGCGGGCCGCAATCCGGTCAGCGAAGCGACAAATAGTCGCCTACGTATTTTCGCACGCCGTCTTCTATGGAAATGAAAGGCGCGGAGTAGCCGGACTTCCGAAGTTTGGTCAGGTCGGCTTGCGTGTGATATTGGTAGTTGGCGCGAATCTCCACCGGCATATCCACAAATTCGATGTTCGGCTGTTTGCGCATCGCGTTAAATAGGGCGTTGGCCAGATCAAGCCAGGTGCGGGCAGTGCCGGTTCCGCAGTTATACAGACCCGAAATTTCCGGATGATCGAAAAAGAAAAGCGTTTCGGCGACCGCGTCGTCGACATAGACGAAGTCGCGCTCCTGAGCGCCGTCGCGGTATTCCGGTCGATGCGATTTGAACAGCTTCATGGTTCCATCGGCGAGAATCTGCACATATGCTTTGTTCACCAGTGAACGCATCGGACCTTTGTGGTCCTCGCCGGGACCGTAGACATTGAAATATTTCAGCCCGGCGATCTTCGATATTGCCCCGCTTTCAATTGCCCACATATCGAACATTTGTTTGGATCGCCCGTAGGCGTTGAGTGGCTTGAGTTGTGCGGTACGCGATTCGTCGTCGCTATATCCCATTGCGCCGTCGCCATAGGTGGCCGCCGACGAGGCGTACACAAACCGTGCGTCGTTCTCAAGCGACCAGCGGCAAAGATCGACTGAATATTGAAAGTTGTTGTCAGCCAGATATGATTCGTCGGTGACCAGTGTCGAACTGCAGGCGCCGATATGGAAAACGCCGTCGACGCGAGGAATCGACTTTGATTTGATCAGTTTGCGAAATTCGGTTTTGTCGAAGAACGTCCTGAATTCCAACCGACTGAGATTCTGCTCTTTCCCGGGGTGATTGAGATTATCGACAACCGTGATTTCCGTGTGGCCGCGCTGATTGAGCGCTTTGACCAAGTTGTAGCCGATGAACCCGGCTCCGCCGGTAACGATGAAAGATTGCGTCGCGCTCATGGAGACAATTTCTCGATAGAAGACCGCTCCGTCAAGTGGGGAGCGTCACGATACTGTGTTGAAAAATATCCTAAAACGTTGTGCCGAGGTTACGGTATTTATCGATCATCTGCTGATACCGCGGGAGTTTGCGGAGCGGGTCTAACTCGGTGTTGAGCTTGAAATCATTGACCGTATAGGGAGTCTGCTCACCAAGTAACACCTCAAGCTGATCTATCGCTTTGTCATATTCTCCGCATTTAACATATATGATGGCCATGACCATGACCTGACCCGGTCCTCACCAATGGCATTTGGCAATAGACAGTAACTCCTTTCCGCGGGTGCCAAGCTTTACCGCGTCTGCGCATTTACCAATTTCCGACAGTATCGAGCCGAGGGCGGACGTGAGCGAGGGATCATTCGGAACGACTTTGAGTCGTTTCTCGACAATGTTCTTTGCCGAATCAAAATAAGCTGTGGTCATCGTCGCATTGCCGGCCTCGCGGTATATGTACGCCATCGATGCGTAATATGAGGGCGGGTCGAGCCGATTTCGCGAGTCTTCTCGAAAGCGTTCAAGAAACGCGCTGTTTTTGAAAATATGGCCGCCGGTGAGAGAATCCATGGACGCGCCGCCAAAAGTCCGGACAAACTCGAGCGTATCGAATTGGTTGAGGGCCTCCCGCAAGATTTCGCGACATTTGTTCCAGTCGCCGTATCTCGAGGCAATTCCTGCCAGCTTTTCTCCATAGAACTCCGCTCGCTTGGGATCGAGGGCGATAGCCCGGTTAATCGACCGTTCGGCTTCGGGGAAGTTTCTCATGAATCTGAAGAACTGCGATCGAAATGAATGAAGGACAGGATTAAGCGGGTCAAGCTCGGCGGCCTTGCGAAAATTTTCGCCGGCTTCGTCGAATTTTCCCTGGCGCCATTGCACCAGCGCGATGTTCGTCACCAGATCGGCATCGTTGTGGAGTTCCGAGTTGGCCAGATTCAATTCGGACATGGCGCTGTCATAATCAGTTTCGGTCAGATTGTAAAAGAAACCAGCCGCCATA
>JBGAWZ010000531.1:2060-2713 GCA_044227335.1 Candidatus Zixiibacteriota bacterium
AAAGACGCCCGGGCGATATCCCGATATTCTCCCGACGGATCGATCCACGCCAGCATCGTATTGGCGCGCGACTTGGCCGCATAGGCGAGGGCGAAGGCCGGATCGAGCATCACGGCGCTGTCAAGATTGGCCGACGCGGCGCTCAGGGTCGGCAGGTTCCAGTCGAGTCGCCGTATGCCGCTGATTCCCTTGAGATAGTAATCGTAGGCGCGCGAATCGGTCGTGGGGCGAACCGCCAGCGCTTTCCGGTCAGAATCCATGAGTGTCAGGTCGAGCTGGGAGGCGATTTTCGTCGCAATGTCTTCCTGCACCGCGAAGACTTCCATGATCTCCCGTTCGTAGTTGTCCGACCACATGTTGCGGTCATCCGAGACGCGGATCAATCGCGGAGTGATGCGAACTTTCGGGTGTCCCTCGGATTTCGCCCAGCGAACCGTTCCTTCCAAAACATAATTGACACCGAGTTCCTTGCCGATCTGGCCGGCGCTTTTGCCTGCACCTTTGTATTGCATAGAACTCGTGCGGGATATGACACCCAAACCGTTGATGCCAACCAGGCGAGAAGTAATCTCTTCGGTCATTCCATCAGCGAAATATTCGTCTTCCGCATTTCCCAAATTCTCAAACGGGAGAACCGCGATCATGGGTGTCGA
>JBGAWZ010000532.1:0-2030 GCA_044227335.1 Candidatus Zixiibacteriota bacterium
AGTGCGGCGGAAAGATCAGGCCCGATGTCGTCTGGTTTGGCGAAATGCTTGATGAGGCAGTGATCGATAAGGCCTTTGTCGAGGCGGAGCAGGCGCAGGTCTTCTTGGTCATCGGGACCTCGGCGCTGGTGCATCCGGCCGCCAGTTTGCCGTTGGTGGCCAAGCGGCACGGCGCGATAATTGTCGAAATCAACATCGAAACTACCCCTCTAACTGAGATTGCCGACTTTCATATCGGCGAGAAATCGGGTATCTTCCTGCCGCTCCTGCTGGCGAAGGTAGTCGAACTGCGTGCCAGCCGTGAGGTTCAGCCAAAGTGAAAATGACTGTGTATAATCATCGGATGATGCCCCGCGTAGCCAGAAAATCGATTAGATTCGTTCCCCTTCTCGTAATAGTCGCGCTATGTCTCCTCTCAAGCGGGTGTGTCTACTTTAATACTTTTTACAACGCCAAGACTGCCTTCAACGGCGCCGAGAAAGCGCGCAAGGCCTCAGGCAGTACCGACTTAAATGCCTACGAAACCGCCATAGCCAAAAGTCTGAAAATCATCGACAACTATCCGAAATCGAAATATTTCGATGATGCTCTATTTGTGCTGGCGGTGTCGTACTACCACACCAAACGATACGACAAGTCCGAGCGGCGGCTTCGCGAGCTATTGGCCAATTACCCGGAATCGAAGTACACCCAGGAAGCGACGCTATATCTGGCGCAGGCACGGCTCCAACTGGGGGAAATTCCGGAAGCAATGGCGGGGTTTGAAGAAATTTTCCAAGCCAACTACCCCAAGGAATACAAGGCCAGAGCGGCGCTGGAACTTGCCAAGTACAACGAAGAAGAAAAGAAGTATGATATTGCCTCCGGTTACTATCGGTCGGTTCGCGATTCGCTGGGCGATCTTTTGCAACAGCGTCAGGCTCAAATCGCGATTGCCGAAGAACTGTACACAAATTTCCAATTCGGCAATGCCCTTGGTGAATATTTGCAGGTGCTTGGACTCAAGCCGACCAAGCAGGAAGAGTATCACGCCCTGTTTCAGGCGGCCGACTGTGCCTATAAGATCACGCGCGTGGCCGACGGTCAGGCATATCTGAAACGTTTAGCGGACAATCAACTCTACTATGATTCGCTTGGCGCGCTCAATCTAAAATTGGCCGAAGGGTACGAACAGGAAGGTGAACTCACGCGCGCACAGGGATTGTATGGCGATGCCGCCGCTACTTCGACCAACAAGGTCTGGGTATCCATGGCATATTACCGACTTGGATTGATTTTTCAGTTCGACTACGACGATCTGGAGCAGGCCAAATACTATTACGACAAGGCGGTGGACGCCGCTCGGGGCTCAGGGAGGCAGACCGACGAAATGACAGACGCCCTCCAGCGGTCGGTTGATATTGGAAAAATCGCGGCCTACAAGCCCGAGGAAAAAAAGGCCGACGACACAACCAAAGTGACACAGGTCAAACTCGACGATGCCGCGGCGCGGCTATTCGAGCTTGGTCAGCTCTACTGGTACCAGCTCGAAAAACCGGATTCGGCCATCGTTGGTATGAGATACATTGTCGACTCGTTTCCAACTTCCCGGGTGGCGCCGCAGGCGATGCTGGCGCTGGCGCAGATGATTCGCGAACACGAAGGCGATACCACCGCGGCCGATTCGATCACACACCTGATTCCCACGTTGTATCCCAAATCCGATGCACTCCCGGAAATTTATGAATCACTGGGACTGAAAGGAACCTCCGCCGACACCGGGTATGCTCAGTTGTATGTTAAACGGGCCGAGGATTTTTGGGTCGACAGCGCTGATCTTGATTCGGCCCGCTATTGGTACCAATATGTAATTGATTCATTTCCGCACTCAAAATTCGTCCCTCAGGCCCGGTTCACCATGATCTGGCTGGGTGAGGAGTACACAAGTCCGGGTGATTCGACACTTTACCGTGCATACAAAGAATTCGCCGATTCGTTTCCGCAATCGCCCTTCGCCGTTACTGCTCGGAGCAAGTTAGGCGCCGGCGGAC
>JBGAWZ010000533.1:0-2026 GCA_044227335.1 Candidatus Zixiibacteriota bacterium
TCGAAAGTCCTGCGGCGTACTTGTGTCCGCCATAGCGGATGAGCAGGTCCTCGCAATCTTTCAACGCTTCGCACAGGTGGAATCCCGGAATGGAACGGGCCGAGCCTTTCCCCTCACCGTCAGTGATGGCAATCATGACTGTCGGCAAATGGAATCGCTCGACCAGACGTGACGCGACAATTCCGATTACTCCCTGATGCCATCCCTCGGCGGACAAAACGATCGCATGATCGTTGGCCAAATCGACTACTTCGCGCATTTGCGCCAGCGCTTCTTCAAGCGTCTGTTCGTCGATCTGTTTTCGCCGGCGGTTTTCCTCGTCGAGTTTACGGGCAATCTGGGCGGCCAATTTTTCATCGCGGGTCGATAAGAGGCGGATCGCCTGACGAGCATCGCCAAGTCTTCCGAGCGCATTGATCCGCGGCGCCAGTATGAACACCACCTGTCCGGTGCCGATTTCTTTTCCCATCAGTCCGGAAACAAACTGGAGTGATTTGAGCCCCGGCTTGGTAGTCCGGCCTATCTGCCGAATGCCAAACTTTGTCAAAATTCTGTTCTCGCCAACAAGCGGTACGATATCGGCCGAGGTCCCCAGCGCGACCAAATCGAGATGTTCATGCAGTTCGCGGTCGTCCTGATTAAGCACTCGATAGAGGGCTTGTGCAAATTTGTACGCCACGCCGACACCGGACAATTCGCCACCGTAATCA
The DNA here is from genome assembly GCA_044227335.1 of Candidatus Zixiibacteriota bacterium. Lineage (GTDB taxonomy): Bacteria > Zixibacteria > MSB-5A5 > GN15 > FEB-12 > JACRAV01. The sequence continues at coordinate 711 of JBGAWZ010000533.1, forward strand.
CACCCCGGCTGTTTGGGATTGATGATCGAATGAGCGTTTGGTATCGCGTTCGCCGGCTCGTGGTGGTCGGTGACCACCACTTCTATCCCCTGCGACCGGGCATACTCAACTTCGGTCACCGCCGTAATGCCGGTGTCGACAGTCACAATCAGTGAAACGCCACGTGATTTGGCCTCGTCGATTCCCTCGGTCGACAGTCCGTACCCTTCGACCAATCGGTTCGGCAAATAAAAGTCAACCTGAGCACCGAGCTTGTTTAGAACCATGTACAACAGCGCGGTCGCGGTGATCCCGTCGACATCATAGTCGCCGTAGATCATGATCTTCTCATTCTCATACAGCGCCTTGACTACCCGGTCGATTCCGTTCTTCATGCCGGTCATAGTGAACGGATCTTTCAGATCGGTCATCTGCGGGTTGATGAATTTGTCGATCAGCTCGGCGGAATCAAGATGACGGTTGACCAGAATCTTGACGACGTTGGCGGGCAGATTGGACTCAGTCGAAAGTCGACTGACCAGATCGGCCTCGGGCTCAGGCGCCACGACCCAGCGGGGAGTGGACGTTTTGTGCGCCCAAATCATAATCGCATACCCTCCATTGCTGGAAAGCTGCGGAAAGCAGGGATATAAGCCGAGTTCTGTGACTCCCGCAAAACGGAAGCAACAGTCATTTATCTTGGCGAACGGTTGCCCGTACGCTCATGCGGCCTACCCGGGAATCAGACGGAGCGAATCAACTCCTCTTCCCTTATTTGGCCTTGCTCCGGACGGGGTTTACCAGCGCCGCTTGTCTCCAGGCGGAGCCGTGGTCTCTTACACCACGTTTTCACCCTTACCCCGCTTGCGCGAGGCGGTCTTCTTTTCTGTGGCACTTTCCGTCGGATCACTCCGCCCCGGCGTTACCGGGCGTCCTGATTCTCTGGAGCTCGGACTTTCCTCACAATAAACTGTGGTTTACTGCGCGACTGTTCTCCCTGCTTTCTGTGGCTTTCGATTTATATAACATGACATAACAACAAACTTCTCTGTGGGCGAGTCGACGAACTGCTCGATTACGTCATCCGCCGGTAATTCGGCGACTCTTTTGTTATCGGCACTGAGTGGGGATGCGACTCCACTACTCCGGCGCTGGTAATCCGCACCATCTGGGCTTCCTTGCGAAGGAGCGCCAGATTAGCCGCGCCACAAAGTCCCATTCCGGCGCGAAGTCCGCCGACCAGTTGGAAGACCATCTCAGAGAGCGGTCCGCGATACGGGACTCGTCCCTCGACTCCTTCCGGTACGAATTTCGACATCTCGTCGGTGGCGTCTTGG
>JBGAWZ010000534.1:0-2024 GCA_044227335.1 Candidatus Zixiibacteriota bacterium
CCACACACCGGCCTTTTGGGTGTGACCGCCTCCACCGGTATCTGGTTCATCATGATTTCATTCGGCTCCCATTTCGGCTACACCGTGATGGGCCGCGTCTCGCTTCTGATCGGCCGGGTCTATTTCCTGTACAACGACTGGATCGGGACAATGCGGTGACGACGCAGTAGAAGTAGGTCGTGTTGGCAAGTTCTGCGCCGGCAGAACGCCGACTACCCGACATGTCTTTTCAATCAATTCCCTGTGGCGTCGATGCAATCGATTCGTTAATTTCCCTCTGTCGTGAAACCGCCTCGTTCCATATTCACTCTGGCCCCGATCATCTTGACTGCATCTCTTATTTTCACAAAGTGCGGGTATGATCCAAACAAACCGGTCTACGACTACACGCTCAACCCCGACGGCTTCCCCGAACCGGCGCTCACCGTACTGAAGGGTGTTGAGTCCGATTCGGTTGTGGGGTACCAACAAATCATCGGCGCCTTCGGAGCGCTCTACTCCGCGCAACCACAACTGCTGGACAACCCTGATTGGCAGGTCACTATTCAGAAACTCGGCGCCAAACTCCGGTACAAAGCCGATAATCTGGCGCTGGCGGGACTATCGAAATATTCCGACGCCGCCGAACTGTACACATTGGCCGCCTTTGCCCGGCCTAACGATGCCCGTTCGGTCGAACAGCGCGATCTATTCGAGGTCTGGAACAGGGCGATTGCCGACTCGTTAGTGCATCCGGTCGACTGGAATGCCTCCAAGGGACCTGAACTCTCGACTCGATTGGCGATCGCGCGGGCATTTGTGCTTGATGACTCACTGGCGGGCGTTTTCGCCAAGAGGTACCTGATCCCACGGCTCTTTTTCTCGACTCCAAGCCAAAATGTGCTGGATCTTCAGCCACACGGTTCGCTGACCGATGCTGACCGTGCGCTGGCGAATGTACTCGGCTTGAATGTCCGCCCACCACAAAGCCGCCTCGCGGTTTTCAACCGGCCGTCGATTGAACTGGTCTGCGCGGAGTTCTTGCCTGCCGGCCCCGGAACGATTCGGGCCGCTATCTACTTCATCCCGCGCCAGAAGATCGACTCCAATTTTACGGTCGCACTTCGCCTGCAAGGGTCGGACCCGACCGCTTCCGGATCTGGCGAGATCAACCTCGACTTTCTACCGGCAACGCCGACCTCGAAATGGAAAACCGGGCGATTCGCTGTGGCTTTTCGCAAGTTCCGGTTTTCCGGGCGACCCGAATCTGCGATGATCGGCCTGTACGACAATTCCTCTTCTGAGCCGAGATTTGTTGAGATCGAAGGCTCCGGTGCGCGCCTGTTGACCGTTCCGACCGGCTCGCTCCGCTCTGCCAGAGCGGCAAATTGAGTAGAGCACAATATCCCCTTGTAATCGCCGCTGGTCTTTTCTACCTTTTGGGCGGTTAACGAGCAGTCATCATGAAAGTAATTGTACCTGTCGCCGGGGTCGGCACCAGACTTCGCCCCCACACCTATTCCCAGCCCAAACCGCTTCTGCATGTGGCGGGGAGGCCGATCATTGATCATATCCTCGATCCAATTTCCCGCCTTGAGCCGGAGGAAGTCATTTTCGTGATCGGTCACATGGGTGAACAAATCGAAACCCATATCCGCAAGAACTTCAGGTTCCCCTGTCGGTTTGTCACGCAGGATCAATTGCTGGGACTGGGGTATGCGCTTAATCTGGCGATAGCACATCTATCGGGTGGACCGCTCCTGATTGTGCTGGGCGATACTATTGTCGACGCCGACTTGCGCGCTTTTGTCTCTGCCGGTCAGTATGTCCTGGGACTCCGGCAGGTAGATGATCCTTCCCGCTTTGGAATTGCCGAGACCCAAAGCGGCAAAATTGTGGGATTGGTCGAAAAACCGGAGCAACCGAAGTCGAATTTGGCGATTATCGGCCTGTACTATTTCGCCGATTCAACGCTCTTGAAACAACTTCTGTCCGAGCATGTGCAATCGGGGAAAACTACCCGCGGTGAAATTCAATTTACCGAT
>JBGAWZ010000535.1:0-2015 GCA_044227335.1 Candidatus Zixiibacteriota bacterium
TGTTGTGCACAAAACAAAAAGAGTGATGAAACAAACCCAGTTCAAAACTGGCGGATTGACCTCCGTAACTTCGTGTGCGCACTGCCGTTACCCGCGCGACACCGGCTTGTTTCAACTGGGTTCGTTTTCTGCAGGTCTTGGTAGGTCATGGGTCCTTGTGACCCTGACATCTTTCCCCCCGCACCGTGGATGTCAGCATTGCAAGGATGCTGACCTACGAAGAAAGAACACGGGCAGACAGGATGCCTGGCGCGCACAATCTCATCCCAACGCAAGCGTTGGGGCACCCGAAGACGAACCCACCTTACAAAAAAAACGGCTTGCAACTTAGCCCCAAATGTCGCTGTATAAGGCAGACAACACAACGCAAATCCCCTGAATACTCGTCACTCGAAGGAGAACGCCTATGAAGCGCATCCGAAATTTTCTGATTGTCCTCGCCGCGCTCGGTGTCACCTCAACGGCCGTAGCCCAGCCGCGCGGATTCGGCCTTGGCATCATCGCCGGTGAGCCGACCGGTATCAGCGCCAAATTCTGGACCGGCGCAAAAACCGGAATCGGTATGGCCGCCGCCTGGTCAACCGAGAGCGGCAATGCGTTTAATCTCCACGCCGACTACCTGATTCACGATTTTGGCATCTTCAAAGTCAACAAAGGGCGGATGGCGCTCTACTACGGAGTCGGCGGGCGACTGGTCGACACCAAGGGCGACACCTTCATCGGTGCTCGCGTGCCGGTCGGGATCAACTACCTGTTTGCGACATCGCCGCTTGATTTGTTTGTCGAGGTTGTGCCAGTGCTGAATTTGTCGCCGGATACTGATCTTGATTTCGACGGCGGCCTCGGCATCCGATTTTGGTTTAAGTGACACTATGATTTCCAATGTAGGGCGGGTCCGTCTTTGGACCCGCCATCTTTGTCCCTCCACAAAAGAGATTGCCAATTTTCGCCACTGCGAATAGATTTCGGCATTACTGAAATTCAATGGCGCGACAAATAGCGCCCGCCCAAAAACGCAAGGAGTTTTGAAATGGCAACTTATGTCGATGGATTCGTGCTGGTCGTTCCCAAAAAGAAAGTCAAAGCGTATGTGGCGATGGCGCGCGCCTGCGCCGGTGTCTGGAAAAAATACGGCGCGATCGAATACAAAGAGTGTGTCGGTGATGACTTGGTGCCCAAGGGAATCAAAAACCCTTTCACCAAAGCGTACAAGTGCAAACCTACCGACACCGTGATCTTCTCGTTTGTCGTCTACAAATCGAAAGCAGACCGCAACAAAGCCAACGCCAAGATCATGACCGACCCGATCATGAAGAAGTGGATGAACAAACCGATGCCGTTCGACATGAAGAAAATGTCATTCGGCGGCTTCAAATCGGTGGTCGAGCGTTAGAAACAAAAAGGCGTCACGCCGCGAGGCATGACGCCACAAAATTGGTAGCCGACCGCTCCGCGGTCGGGCGTAGATGACACAAAAGTTCTACTTGTGAGTCTCTTCGTAGACTTTTATCCGATTCGCGGCGCGATCGATTGCGGCGCGACACGACGGCAGGTCGATATCGGTTTCGCCGCCACCGGCCGACACCAGGCGCGCTTTCTCGCGGCGGTACGCCTCGCGCGCCCGCGTGATATCGATCTTGTCGGCCTCTTCAACAGCGTCGGCTAAGATCGTCGCCTTGTTGGCGCTGACTTCAAGAAAACCAATGGTCACCGCCAGAATATGCAACTGGTCCTCGGCATCGCGAAACTCGACTTTCCCTGGCTTAAGTGCGGTGATAATCGGCGCGTGATGCGACAAAATGCCCAAATAGCCGATTGTACCCGGCGCCGTGAGCGAGCGAATATCGGCGTCGTAAACAACTTTCTCCGGCGTGACAATCGACAGCTTGAACATACTACTTCTTGGATTTCTCGTAGTTTTCGATCACTTCATCCAGCCCGCCGACCATAAAGAAGAACTGCTCGGGGATATGATCGACATTACCGGCGATCAATTCGCCGAATCCCTTGATCGT
>JBGAWZ010000038.1:0-9299 GCA_044227335.1 Candidatus Zixiibacteriota bacterium
CTCGCCGGGCCTGAACCGCATGGTGGTGTCGGGATTCATCGGCGATGTGCGCATACTCGTTCCGGCGAATATGCCGGTGCTGTGTACTTCGTCGAGTTTTATCGGCGATGTTGAATTGCTCGGCAAGCGCTCAAGTGGCCTTGGCAACACCATCGACGCCCGCACCGAGAATTACGATTCGTCGGAAGCAAAGCTGTACATCGCGATCAACCACTTCATCGGCGATGTGCGAGTGTATGTGGTGTAGTTCGCGTCTCGACTACGCATCGACGCGTCGCTCTATCGTCACCCTTCGACAGATTAGTAGGTCGGGTTGGCGAGTACCGCGTTAGCGGGACGATGACTACCCGACACTTAAAGTGAATGATTTGTCGGGTAGACGGCGCGCCGTAAACAGCGCTTGTCAACCCGACCTACTGAAGATATTTCAATGCCCGACCCGTTTATCGCGCGCGTGATCGCGCTGATCAAGAGAATCCCCAAAGGCAAAGTCGCAACCTACGGCTCAATTGCCACGATGGCGGGCGACCCGCGCGGGGCACGTCAGGTAGTGCGGGCGCTCCATTCGTCATCGAAAAAACACCGTCTCCCCTGGTTTCGTGTCATCAACTCAAAGGGGATGATCTCACTCCCTCACGGCGCAGGATACGAAGAACAGCGGGCGCGATTGGAACGGGAGAAGATTGTCTTCAAGCCGAACGGGACAGTTGATTTGAAGAAGTATGTGTGGAAGGGGAAGTGAAGAGAGATTGCTTCGCCTCGCCGACGGCGCGTCTCGCAATGACGAAACCTCAACGACCTACTTATCAAACCCGGATCTTGGGTGGGCTTTGCGGTAGGCGGCCTTCATAGTTTCGGCGGTGACGTGGGTGTATTTCTGGGTAGTCGACAGGGAGCTATGGCCGAGAATTTCTTTGATCAATACCAAATCGGCACCGTTTTCGAGCATATGGGTGGCGAACGAATGGCGCAACGTATGCGGAGTAAAACTGATTCCGTGCTTCTTGCCGAACGCTTTGACCAACCGATCAACCGACCGAACAGTAAGTGGCGTGCCGCGCTGATTCAAGAACAATCGGTCGTGGGAGAGTTTGGATTTGTCCAGAAGTTCGGCGCGGACTGTCAGGTAATCGCGCACTTCGCTCGTCATTTGTTCGCCGAGCGGTACAACGCGGGGCTTGTTCCCTTTTCCGACCACAGAGATCAGGCCGCGAGCAAGATCAAGCTGTGAAATCGAAAGCGAGGTCAATTCGGCCCGTCTGATACCGGTGACATACAAGAGTCCGACCATGACATAGTCGCGCCACCAACCGAAGCGTGTGCCCTCTGTGGGCGCGGGCTGGTCGTCGAAGAGCTTGACCGCCTCGGCCTGCGGCACAAACGAAGGGAGCTTGCCGGAGAATTTGATGCGCGGCAGTTTGAAAATGTACGCCTCTCCCCCGCGCTGGCTGGCGAGGAATTTTTGATAAGTTGACAAGGCCGAAAGAAAACGGGCGATGGATCGATTGGATGTTTTCTGCTCTGATCTTTCGCGAAGATACAACCGCAAGAAGAGCGGGTCGTTCTTGGGCGACATCGGTTGCTTGGAGTACTGCAATTCCAAGAACGCGACCCACGGTGTCAAATCGCGTCGATATGCTTCGATAGTGTGAGGAGATCTCCCGCGCGCAGTTGACAGTTCAGACAGGAATTTCTTGAGCGAAGCGGTCAGCATATTGAAAAAGTAGAGCTAAACAATGACAGGGTCAAACCATTTCGGTCGACCCTGTCACAGAGAAGTATGGAGAATTCCGTTATCCGACTGTCACCGGTTCGGTCGGCTGGTGGTCGTGAATCTCGTGTTTGCACTCGGGGCACTTGAGAAATTCGCCGCGCGCTTTGCTGACTTTCTGCACCAGATACGGATGATGACAGACCGGGCAGGCTTGCTTGACCGGCTTGTCCCATGACGCGAAGTCGCACTTCGGGTAATTGCTACAGCCGTAGAATGACCGGCGGGCTTTGGTTTGTTTTTCGATCAGCTGCCCGCCGCAGGTCGGTTTGGGACAAGTAATGCCGAGCGTCAGCGGCTTGGCGTTTTTGCATTCAGGGTAGCGCGAGCAGGCCATGAACCGTCCGAACCGTCCGGTCTTAATGACCATATCGGCGCCGCACTTATCGCACTTTTGATCGGTCTTAGTCTTTGCTTCTTCCTCGGGGAGTGGCTTGGTCGACTTGCATTCCGGCCAACCGGAACAGGCCAGAAAGCGGCCGTTGCGTCCCCATTTGATGACCATCGGCTTGGCGCACTTTTCGCACTTGATGTCGGTGGTTTCGGTCATCGACTCTTTGATGGATTTCTCTTTTTTCTTTACCACGCCCATCGTTTTGATGAACGGCTTGTAGAAATCCTTGACGACCTTCACCCAATCGTCGGAGCCTTCTTCAACGGAGTCGAGTTCTTTTTCCATATTAGCGGTGAACTCGACATTGAAAATATCCGGGAAATGCTCTACCAGAATCTTGTTCACGGCCTTGCCCAGATCGCTCGGGCGGAGCTTGCGTTCTTCCAGATCGACATATTTGCGGTCTTTGATAACTGAGATAATGCTGGCGTAGGTAGACGGACGGCCGATACCGTCGGCTTCAAGCCGCTTGACCAGCATCGCTTCGCTGTACCGCGCCGGTGGTTTGGTGAACGATTGCGAGGGCTGGACATCTACGAGATTCAACTTCTCGCCTTCAGTCAGTTCGGGGAGTTTTTCGCTCCAGCTATGCAGGCCGTTTTCGTCGGCTTCTTTTTCTTCGTGATAGACACGGAGGAAACCGTCGAACAGGAGCTTTTGCGCCGAAGCCCGCAGGGTAAACTTGCCGGCCTCGATGTCGACGGTTTCGACGCTGAATTTGGCGTCGGGCATTTGCGAGGCGACGAAGCGATTCCAGATCAGAGTGTAGAGCTTAAGCTGTTGGATAGTCAGATGCTTTTTGACTTTCTCGGGAGTCAATTCCATCGAGGTCGGACGAATCGCTTCGTGGGCGTCCTGCGAACCCTCTTTCTTCCCGTACTTGTTCGGATGCGCCGGGAGATAGTTTTTGCCAAATTCTTTGGCTATGTATTCGCGCACCGCCTGAATCGCTTCATCGGCGATACGGGTTGAGTCAGTACGCATGTACGTAATCAGACCGGTGGGGCCTTCTTTGCCGATCTCGATTCCTTCGTACAACTTTTGGGCGATCGACATCGTCTGCTTGGGGCTCATGCCGTACGCTTTGGCCGCCTCCTGCTGAATAGTGGAAGTAATAAACGGCGCCAAAGGCTTGCGGGTGCGCTCGCTGGACTTTATTTCGGCGACAGAGTAGGATGATTTTTTCAGATCAGCGAGGATGCCGTCGGCTTCCTTCTGCGACGAAATGACAATCTTGTTAGCGCCTTCTTCGCCGGCGCGAACAACGGTCTTGCCGTCGATGCGTAAAAGGCCGGCGTTGAATTCTTCTTTTTTCTTATTGGCCAGAACGGCGGTAAATTTCCAGTATTCCTCGGGCTTGAAAGCCACGATTTCTTCTTCCCGTTCGCACACCAATCTGAGCGCGACGGACTGCACTCGACCAGCCGACAAATTGCGGGCTACTGTCTTCCACAGAAACGGCGAGACCATATATCCAACCAGACGATCCATCACTCGGCGCGCCTGCTGGGCATTGACCAGATTCATATCGATGGCGCGCGGATGCGCAATCGCCGAAGTTACGGCCGCTTTGGTGATTTCATTAAAAGTCACTCGTTTGAGTTTGGCCTTGGTGCCTTTTTTGATACTGTTGGCGACATGCCAGGCAATCGCCTCGCCCTCGCGATCCGGGTCGGGCGCCAGGTAGACAATCTCGGCTTTCTTGGCGGCCTTGATCAAATCGGCTATAACCTTTTCCTTGCCCTCAATCACCTGATAGTCCGGCTCGAAGTCGTTGTCCACATCGACACCTATCTTGGACTTTGGCAGGTCGACAATGTGTCCGATAGTCGAGGCAATTTCAAAACCCGTACCCAAAAAACGGGCAAGCGTTTTTGACTTTGCAGGAGACTCAACGATGACAAGGTTTTTGGCCATGTGATCCTATCTTGGCTTATGTGTGACCGATTGTGTTATTCGGTATCGGCTCGATTGAATTTAACTTTACCGTCGATCACATCTTTTAAGGCCACCATTGTAATTTTGCGGGCTTCCATGTCGAATTCGACCTCGGCGCCGGCCTCGATAGCGGCGTTTAACTTCGCCAGCCGCTTGGAATTAATCTGGCGGGCGTGCTGTGCGGCCACGATGACCGCCTCGTACCGGTTCACGGTTACTTTCTCAAGTCCGTCGATTGAAAAATAGGGCATGAAACTACTCCTTTGCGGTTGGACCGCCTGTATAACCCAGCATTTTGCCGGTTTGTTCCACGGGCAGGAATTCGAAGCGACACCGGTGTGCCCGCACAATAGCGAGAACATCGGCGACGGCGTCGACCAGCACATCATTAATGACTATATAGTCGAACGCGTATGTTTTGTCGCGCAGGACTGCCTGCATTTCTTTTTTCGCATTTTCAAATCGCACGCGCAGTTGTTCGGCGGTTTCGGTGCCGCGACGCTTGAGGCGACTGCGCAGGGCAGTGACCGACGGCGGCAGAACAAATATTGTCACCGCATCTGGATATTCCATATGAAGGCGCTTGGCTCCCTGTACGTCGACATCGAATACCATCACGCCACCCGATTTGCGGAGCCGCTCAATCGGCTTGCGCGGAGTCCCATACTTATACAAATGAACCGGGAAATATTCCGCGAAGAAATGTTGGGCCGCAAGCTTGTCGAATTTCTCCGGCGATACAAAGACATATTCCCGCCCATTCTTTTCGCCTTTGCGCATTGAGCGAGTAGTGTAAGAAATAGAAAACTTCCACCCGACTTTTTGTCTCGCCGGAGAAAGCAGCTCCCGGCAAATCGATGACTTCCCCCCGCCCGAAGGCGACGAAATGATGACCATCCGCCCCGGTTTGGATTTTTTCATATCGGCCCTTTGGCGCTGGTCACTCAATATTCTGCACCTGCTCGCGGAGCTTTTCCAGCTCCTCTTTGAGCGAAATAACGGTGGCGGCGATTGAAAAATCGGCGCACTTGGAGCCGATCGTGTTAATCTCGCGATTCATTTCCTGCAGGATGAAATTCAGTTTCCGCCCAGCGGCATCTTTTTGTGTCAGGGCCGAGCGATATTGGTCGAGGTGACTGCGGAAGCGAGTGCATTCTTCGGCGATATCAGTCCGCTCGGCGAAGACGGCGATTTCTTCTTCGAGCCGGCGCGAGTCAGAGATCGGCTCAGCTAAGAGCTCTTTGACTCGCCGCGCCAGTTTCTCGGCATACACGGCGACCGAATTCTTGGTGGCCGCTTCGACTTTGCCGACCGCTTTCTCCATCAATTTGAGGCGGGCCTGCATATCGCGGGCCAGCGCTGACCCTTCAATCTGGCGCATTTTCATTAGTCGCCCTGCGGCTTGCTCTATTGTCTTTTTTATGGCGGGCCAGGCGGCCTCGGTATCGATTTCGTTAGAGCCGGAAGTGAAGACTTCTTCGAAGGCTAAAATATCCGACAGCTCGACTTCTTCTTTTATCTTCAAAGATTTGCGGAGCGACTCCAGTTCGCGGTGGATAACCTTGGCGGTCTCTTTGTCGATATGGGTGCGCACCGCGCTTTTGCCCGCTTCGACATCTACATTTATAGTGAGCTTTCCGCGCGTGACTGTTTCAGTGAGGAGTTCCCTGATCTGGGGTTCGAGGGGGGCCAGTGATCGGGGGGTTCTGACCGCGAGTTCGAGATATCGATTGTTGACGCTCGACATCTCGACCGTAATTCGGCCTTGGGGAGAATCGAGCACGGCACGTCCAAATCCGGTCATTGAGTTCATTACTGGTTTCCTCAAAAATGGCAGAGCGGCAAGATAGGGGCAAATGGCGGGTTGTCAATGAAAAATCGGGTGACCGCAGGTAATTATTTGTTGTGCAACGACTTACCTGGTTGCGACATGGCCCGCGAATCGGACGACTTGAGTTCCTATAATAGTAGGAAGTAGGAATGACTGGCAGGGCGGTTCGTTAGCGACTAGGGGCCGGCGGCGTTTCAGGGGCCAGATTTGGTAGTTCGACGATCGCTTGGGTCCCCTTCCCTTCCTCAGAATGCAAGGTCAGCGAGCCACCCATGGTCTGCGCCAGATGACGAGTGATGGCTAGACTGGAGCCGTCGCCGGGAAGTTTCTGCCAGGGATGAAGCGGGACTCGGTAATATAGATCGAAGACTTTCTCAAGATACTTGGCCGGGATACCGGGGCCGTTGTCAGATACAGTGAGCGAGCATTTGTTGTTTGCGATCTGGGTCGCAATCTGAATATCGACTTTTCCGCCACGGGAGAACTTGACCGAGTTTGACAATAGATTGTGTACCAGTTGGGACAGCCGATGACGGTGGGTGTTTAGTTTGGGCAGATTGCTGAATTTGCAGTTGACGACTACCTCGGGATAGGTTGAGCTGATTTCCTGAACTGCGCCGGCAACAATCAGATTCAAATCGCAGACCGCGACTTCTTCGGGCGACAGCCAGGCTTTCATCAGATGGCCGAGTTCGGATACCATGCCGCGCAATTTGTCCATGTGGCCGTTGAGAAGCGACAGGTAGAGATTGCCGTCGCGGTGGAGTTCATCGTAGAACTCATGAGTCAAGCGGTCGGTGATAGTATTAGCGGCGCTTAGCGAGGAGAGTATGTCATCGACTGCCGCTTTGGCGACATTGATATCGGCGGGTGAATTTGACCCCGTCGGTTTGGCAGTGGCCGGAATGATCAGAAGCCAGGCAGACGAATCCGACTGCGACACCGAATGACGAATGACTGTGAGCTGGGCCGTACCACCGCCCGGCAGGGTGACGGTCTCTTTCCACGACAACGGTGGATTGGCGACCGCTGAATCGAAGAAGGTAGCGAGATTGCGGGCAGAATTCGGACATCCCCAGCTTTCGATCAAGCGAATGACATCGTCGATGCGTCCCTCCGGTCGCCGACCCCTGCAAATTTTGGCAAGGGTGTGATTGGCGGCGGCTATGGAGCCGTCGGAACGGACAAACATCGCACCCACCGCAAGCGAATCAAACAGCGCCAGTCCGACACCGAAGTCATATTCCGGAATGACAATTTCGCTAGCCGGCTCGTGATGCTTGAGTAGCCTCAGTACGAGTTTCAGTCCGAGAGTAGCGCGAAGGGCGATGGAATCGGCCAGTTCATTGTTCCCCGGTTCAAAAGTAGCGCGGATAAGGTACTTTTGTTCAGCTGATTCAAATTCGCAAAAGTACTCGGCAACTACGTCGCTACCGGTTTCAACAAAGCCACGCTGAATCTGATCAAGTGTCAATCCCGGTTCGGCGACGACATCAGCCAATCGTTTCAGAAGAGATGGAATCCGCTGGACATCGATGGTCGCGGGAACCTGTGTGTCACGCGGGGCGCTGGCAAACAGTTCCAATTTCCCGTCATGGATTTTGTACAAGCCGACGGCGTTGGCTTCGATGAATTCCCGCAATGGCTCGAGCACGTCGGGTAGCGAGAGCGAGCCGTTCATGGAAAGAACGGTCGAGATAAACCGATGATAGCTGGGCGATTCGTCTACCGAAGACACCGCCTGCCGCTGGGTTTGACTGGTCTGAATGATAATCTGGTAATTGACCGGGTTGCCGGCGATGAAGCCAAGCGTGACGACGATAGTGGCGGGCATCAATTGCCCGGATCTGTTTTGCAGAGTGACCGAGATGGAATCGAAGGCGGTTTCAAAGGTCCGCTGTTGCCGCATGACGTGAAAGAAAATCTCGTGGTCGGCCTCGGAGAGGAATTCTTTGAAGGTCTTGCCGAATAGTTCTTCTTTGGAATATCCAAGCATTGTCTCGGTGCGGTCGTCGATAAAGACGAATCGTCCCTTGAGGTCGATCTTGCACAACGCACAGCGTGTGATACGGTCGATTTCGGCGGCGGAATGAGGAGTCATGGTCGCTTTAGTCACACACTTTATTTTTGTCGCGTCAGCCGGTGGTGGCGCTTCGCGACGTTGCAAATCTAAACAGGAAACTCGACACGACGTATTTCCCGTTACTATCGATCTTTCTTGAGATTACATCGGCCAGTAGCGACAAAGGTAAAGGGAAATCCCACACAAAATTTCGCCCGGTTTCACAGTGAAACAGGGCGATGGTAACGATGCCACAGAAGAATGTTTGCTACGGTTTTTTCTTGAGCAGATTTTGAATCGCGCTTCCGGTTTTCTCTTTGAGATTTGTACCTGCCGACTTGGTCAGCGCGGAAAAATCGACCTCGGCCTTGGGATCATTCCAGGTCCCGGTAACTTTGAGCGGGACAAGAAGTCGGCCGGAAGATTTGTCGCTCAAGAGACTGGTCAGGCCACCGAGCACTCCCCCTTGCGAGGCAAGCTGGGAAGTAAGTTCTTGCGTGAGTCGAATAGTGCCGTCGTAGCCAAGGTCGTTGTTGAAACTGTAAAAGCCGCCGAGCGTCAGGTCGCCAATATTGGCGAGGTTCGCTTTGAGGCCGTCGACAATGACCTTACCATCCTGCACCCTGATGTTGGAGGTCAGCGCTTTAAGCGGTTGTTCTTTTTCAAACGGTTTGCCGATTTTCTTGGCAATGTCGTTCAAGAGACTATAGACAACACCCGAGGTAACGAGCTTGCCGTCTTGCACCGCGCCGGAGCTGGTCATCGACATCGAATTGAGAAACTGATCAGGTTCCCAGCCGGCGGCGCTGTAGTCCCCCTTCAAATCGAACTTCCCGTAAAGAAAACCACTGACTTTACAGAAACGCTGGATGAAATCGTTGGCCTCGATCTGGGTGGCGGTGAACTTGCCGGAATAAATCGGCTTGGTGAAGTCGTTTAGATCGATGGTGGTGGTACCAGCCACACTCCCTGTGTATACCTTGCCCGTCACATCGTACGCCTCGATCTTGCGGTCGTGGATTTTGACTTTGCCGGTAATTTGCGTCAGGTCGACCTTCGAGTAAACAAGAGTGTCGATCTGAATCGTGCCGGCGCCGTCGATATCAGGAATGATAATAGGCGGCAGAGAATCGACCGGCAATGTGGCGCGGTTCTCGCCCGAGCCGGGAGTAGCTTCCGGGAAGAGCTTGTCGTTATCAAAATGATGTGAAGAAAGAGCAAACTGGAAAAAGGGCTTGGCCAGCTTGGTGCGGTCGATATTTTTCATCGGGATCAGATACGGGAACGGCTTGGTGAGTGTTCC